>NZ_JAMXRY010000035.1:0-58299 GCF_024124525.1 Halomonas sp. OfavH-34-E
TTGAAGATGTCCATGACCACGGCAGCCTTGCGCTTCGCGGTCCATCGTTTGATGGAGTTGTCGTCGCTCATCCTGTCCTCCTGATGACTGCACTATACCCTGTGCAGCTATGGAGGGGGTCACTTCAAGTTCGCCTTCGAGGACGAACGTGTCATCGACACCGTCATCATGGGCAACGAAGAACTGTGGAGCGTGACCGCTGAGCGCGAGCGCATCTACTCCCAGGCCGAGATGAGCGAAGAAGACGGCATGGCGGTGGCAGACCTCGAAGTCCGCTACGCCGAGCTCGACGGCTACACCGCCGAGGCTCGTGCCGGTGAGCTGCTGCTGGGTCTGGGGATTCCGCTTGAGCAGCACGACCAGCCGATGAGTGTGGTGGCACCGGGCTGGAAACTGCGCGTACTGCTCGCTCAGGCGCTGTTCAGCGACCCCGACGTGCTGCTGCTCGATGAGCCGACCAACCACCTGGACATCAACACGATTCGCTGGCTCGAGGACATTCTTCGTGCGCGCTCGTCGACCATGATCATCATCTCCCACGATCGCCACTTCCTGAACAGTGTGTGCACGCACATGGCGGATCTGGACTACGGCGAGCTGCAGCTGTTCCCCGGCAACTATGACGAGTACATGACCGCGGCCACCCAGGCGCGTGAACGTCTGCAGTCCGAAAACGCCAAGAAAAAGGCAGAAATTGCCGAGTTGAAGCAGTTCGTCAGTCGCTTCTCGGCCAATGCCTCCAAGGCCAAGCAGGCGACCTCACGCCAGCGCAGGATCGACAAGATCCAGCTCGACGAGATCAAGCCGTCATCACGGATCAGTCCGTTCATTCGCTTCGAGCAGAACAAGAAGATCCACCGCCAGGCGCTGGAAGTGGAAGCGCTGTCCAAGGCCTGGGACGACAATGTCCTGTTCGAGCGCTTCGGGTTGCGCATCGAAGCCGGAGAGCGGGTCGCCATCATCGGCCCCAACGGCATCGGCAAGACCACCCTGCTCAACTGCCTGGTCGGCGCGATGGAGCCCGATGCCGGTGAGGTCAAATGGACCGATGCCGCCGAAGTGGGCTATTTCGCCCAGGACCACGCGGCGGACTTCGAGGGGGGCGAAACCCTGTTCGAATGGATGCAGCAGTGGACCACCGCCGGTGAGCAGATCGTGCGCGGCGCCCTCGGGCGGATGCTGTTCTCCAATGATGATATCGGCAAGTCGGTGAAGGTGATTTCAGGCGGTGAACAGGGACGCATGCTGTTCGGCAAGCTCTCGCTGCAGAACCCCAACGTGCTGGTGATGGACGAGCCCACCAACCACCTCGACATGGAGTCCATCGAGGCGCTCAACCTGGCGCTCGAGCACTATCCCGGCACCCTGATCTTCGTCAGCCACGATCGCGAGTTCGTCGGCTCACTGGCCACCCGCGTCATCGAGATGAAGGACGATGGCATCGTCGACTTCAGCGGCAGCTACGACGACTACCTGCGTAGCCAGGGCGTGCTCGGATAAGTTACCACTCACACACGCAGGGCGGCGGATGCTGCCCTGCGAGCCGGATTTACCGCCTTCAGCGAGATCACCTCGTGGTCGACCCAATATCGATACCCATCGCAGCGGGCAAGACAATGGCGAGCAGGTATTACGCGCTCGGCGCCCTCGCTTGGGGCTCTCCCCCTGAAACCTGAATGCCTGCCACTTCTCTAGCCCCTGGCAAGCGCCTGGTATTGGCTCCACTGCTTGGGGGACTTTCCATACAGTCGTTTGAACTCTCGACTGAATTGCGAAGCACTTGCGTACCCGACCGCCATTGACGCTTCGCTCACGTTCATTCCCGTAGCAATCTTCATGGCGGCGCTGTTCAGCCGCATCGTTTTCACGAACTGAATGGGTGACATCGTGGTCGCCTGCTTGAATTTCCGATGAAAAACAGCACGACTCATCCCCACATACGAGACGATTTCGTCAATGGTGACAGTTTCATCGAGGCGGGACTGTAAATATTCGATGGCTCTGGCAATCTCGTTGCCGACTCCAAAAGCGAGCCTCGCCGAAGCCCCGGCATCTCCCATCAAAACGGCATAGTACAACTCGCGAAGGCGCCCTTCTCCGAGAACCTCGGTCTGCGTCTTGCTATCACCTAATTGCAACAAGCGTAACAGTGCTTCAGAAAATTCATCATCCCATCGGGCGAGAGATACGCTTTGCGACAATGAATCCCCACGAGGTTTTTCAGCCCCCGCTGCGGTGCTTTCTACCTGAATAACTATTTCTTTCATCACTTTTGTATTCAGGGAAATAGACACACCCAACAAGGGATTTTCTGGGGAGGCAGCCGGGGTACCCGCCTCGACCGGCAACGAAATGGGGCAACACATGTATTGGCTGCTGTCATACACATATCGCCTGCCATTCACGATGGCTTCCTTGGAACCGCCTACGATCGCGATCACGCTAGGTTCGTAGACGGCAGGAGTACAATGAAGCGCCTCAGTAACACGGAATATCTGAACGCCCGATACCCCCGTTTCCATCACCCCATCTTCGTGAAGCTTGCTTTCGACAAGCGCTTTTATCTTGTGCCTGCTCATTCGACAAAACTCGAATAACTTAGTGGAAGAAAGCTATCAACCAAAAGAGACAAAGTCAACGAAGTGATACGAATAGGCATGTTTTAGAGATTATCTGGTCTACATTCACGCATGGCCGAGAGTTATCATTGGCGCCACAAACTTCAGTCACTGTTTTACTAGTCGGTCTGGCTAGAATTGGAGACACGAAAATGTGTACAAAAAAAACCCTAGCGAAGGGCTGGACACCAGATCAACTCGAGTCCCTGCAGGGAAACACCTATGTAATTACTGGAGCCAACTCAGGTACGGGCTTTCAGGCGGCGCGCATTCTGGTGTCCAAAGGCGCCGGGGTGGTGATGATGAATCGTAGTGTCGAAAAATCGGAAGCAGCGATAGCAGCACTGAAACAAGAATTCGGTAGAGAGGTACAAGCAACGTTCGTTCGACTGGATCTTGCTTCGCTTGACTCGGTGCGTAAAGCATCGGCAGAAGTACTGGCAACGCTCCCCCGAATTGATGCCCTTATCTGCAACGGTGCTATTGCACAGGTCGCCAGGCAGGAATTTACTCAGGATGGTTTTGAAAGTCATCTCGGCGTAAACCACTACGGCCATTTCCTTCTTTGTGGACTGCTCTACCAGCGAATCGATGATTCGAACGGGCGCATAGTGGTAGTTGGCAGTGAAGGCTACAAGATGGGCATAAAAACCATCCAGTTCGATGATATGAACTGGAACAAGAATTACCACCCAAACAGCACTTACTGCCATAGCAAGCTAGCTCAGATGATATTTGCCTACGAGTTACAGAGAAGAACAACAGCGGCAGAGAAAAACATAAAAGTATATGTGTGCCATCCTGGTGCATCCCGGACTTCCCTGATAAACGAAAAGGCCAATGTGGCGTCACGTTTGATCTTTTCGTTGATGGAAAAATCACCGATGGTGCAAACAGCGGAAAGAGGCGCCTACCCGGAAGTGATGTGTGCCACCACTAAAAACCTCGAACAGCAAGATTATTATGGTCCTTCCGGCTTATTTAACTGGATAGGGCCAGTCGGAAAATGTGAGATCAAACCATTTGTCTGGGACAGGGCCGTCGCCGAGAAATTATGGGCAGTCTCAGAAAAAGAAACATCTATCGGATGGCAAATATAAAAATCTCGACAAGACGAAAAAACCAGAAAAAACAAGAGAGCAAAAGCAATGCATATCATGACCCTTCCGATCGCGACGGTTCTATTCCTTGCGCCAACCATGGGGGCCAGCGCTACGCTACACTTTGGCATCGGCATCGCAAATTACAACAACGAACAGCTACACTACTCGGACAAGGCATTTTACGAAAACTTCAGTGCAGAGCTTGGCGCCCACACAGACTTTGACGACTCATTCATGCTTCATCTGAATGCGCACCTGTACACATCACCCAAGGACCTGCTAGCACGTATAACTCCCATCTTCTACGCCGGCGCAGGGATCATGTTGCTCAAAGGACAAGAAGACTACGGCTTCGAGAACAAGAGCAGCAATACCAACGAACGCTGGGGAGTCAGGCTTCCCATCGGCATTGAGCTGATGACGCCGATCGATATTTCGGTCTTCTCGGAGGTCGTCCCGAGCTACGTATTTTCCCCGGATGAAGATTATGAAAGCATCTTCACATCGGGAATACGCTACTACGTGTACTGACACCATTGCCATGGCGAGTATTCAACCGGAGAGAAAGCACTCACCTTGCATGGAAGGCCATGCGTCCCTCTGTTCCAAGCAGGACGCCCCCTGCCGGCACGCACCGGCAGGGAGGCCTGGTCTTTTGTCAGCTCAGGTGATCTGACCCAGGAAGTTCTGCAGCCGTTCGTTCTGCGGGTTGGTGAAGAACCCGGTCGGTTCGTTGATCTCGACGATCTTGCCCGCGTCCATGAAGACGATACGATCGGCCACGGCCTTGGCAAATTCCATTTCATGGGTCACGCACATCATCGTCATGCCCTCCCCGGCCAGATCGATCATCGTATCCAGTACCTCCTTCACCATCTCCGGATCGAGCGCAGAGGTCGGCTCGTCAAACAGCATGATCCGTGGCTTCATGCACAGAGCCCGTGCGATGGCCACGCGCTGTTGCTGCCCACCGGAGAGCTGCGCCGGATACTTGTCGGCCTGCTCGGGGATCTTGACTCGCTCGAGGTAGTGACGAGCGGTCTTCTCGGCTTCGGCACGACTGACCTTCTTGGTCTTCATCGGTGACAGGATGCAGTTCTCCAGCACCGTCATATGAGGAAACAGATTAAAGCTCTGAAACACCATGCCGACGTCTTCGCGTACCTTGGCAACGTTCTTGCCTCCCGCGGTAAGCTCGATCCCGTCGACGACGATCGTGCCCGAATGTATCTCTTCGAGCTGGTTGATGGTGCGGATCAGGGTGGACTTCCCTGACCCGGATGGGCCGCAGATGACGATACGCTCACCCGACTCGACGGACAGGTTGACGTCAGTCAGGGCGGCAAACTCGCCGTAGTACTTCACGACATCCTGCATCACGACAGCTTGTGCAGACATTGGCAGTCCCCAATTATTGGCTTACTTGTTCAGGTAATCCGGAAGCGGCTCACCCAGCCACTCCTGGTGGATGTCGTTCAGGGTGCCATCGGACTTGATCTGGGCGAGGTAGCTGTTGATCTGCTCCAGCAGCTCGTCGGAGCCTGGCGCCACGCTGATACCCTGGAGCTGGTTGGACAGATCGAGCTTCTTCTCGAAACGGCCACCGGTGACGGCGATCACTTCTCCCATCACTACGTTGGAGGCGCCTAGAAGGTCGACCTGGCCCGACATCAGCGCCTGTACTGCACCGGCACCATCATCGAAGCGACGGATTTCCGTGCCCTCCGGGGCCGCCTCGACGACGCCCTTTTCCTGGGTGGAGCCCCGGGCTACGCCCACGATGTAGTCGGCCAGGTCCGCTTTCGATTCGACTTCCTTGGACGCATCGCCGTACACGGCAATACTGATGGCCGCGTAAGGGTCAGAGAAATCCACCTTTTCAGAACGAGCCGGTGTAATGCCAAGGGACGCCACAAGAACGTCGACCTGGCCGGACAGCAGGTAAGGGATACGGTTAGGCCCTGTCACCGGCACGATCTGCAAATCGACGCCGAGGCTTTCCGCCAGTTCGGTTGCCACGGCGGCATCATAGCCATCGGGATTGCCTGATGTATCGAGCACACCAAAGGGGGGGAAATCGACCAGCATGCCGACACGTAGCTTGCCGGACTCCTGGATGTCGGTGAGTTCAGCAGCGACGGCGGATGCTTGTGTCCCGACGGCCATGAGGGTCAAGGCGGTACTGGCGACAAGATGTTTTATTTTTATCATCTTTTTATGCTCCTTAGGGGATTATCGAACGGTTGAGAGTCTCATCCGCGCTTCGAGTCGCTTGGCGAACATCGACAGCGGACAACACAACAGAAAATAGAAAATGGCAATCGTGCCAAAGACCAGAATCGGCGAGAACGTGGCGTTGTTGACGATCTGTCCGGCGCGGGTCAACTCGGTGAAGCCGATGATCGAGGCGAGCGAGGTGCCCTTGATCAGCTGTACCGAAAAACCGACGGTGGCGGGCGTGGCGATCTTGATCGCCTGGGGCAGGATGATATGACGCATCCGGTTGACGTAGCTGAGCGCAAGGGCCTTCGACGCTTCGGTCTGCCCACCCGGCACGGCCTCGATGGCGCCTCGCCAGATTTCACCAAGGAAGGCGCTGGCATGCAGGGTGAGGCCCACCGCGGCAGCGGTGAGGGGGCTGACCGGAAAGCTGGACACCGAGAAACCGAAGTAGATCAGGAAGAGTTGCATGAGCAGCGGAGTGCCCCGGAACAACTGGATATACAAGGCTGCAGCAGTGCTCACCATCTTGTAGCCGGAGGTACGCATGGCGGCGATCAGCAAGCCCCCAATCGCGCCGCATCCAAAGGCGATAAGCGACAGCAGGAGCGTCCAGCGCACGGCGGAGGCCATGAAAAGTATGTCGGCGGTCGAGAATTCACGAATCATGGCGTCAGCTCACAGGGTAGGTGAAGAGTTTGCGACGGATGAGCGCGAATACGCCCGAGAAGCCCAGCGCCATCGCCAGGTAGGCGGCGGTCAGCACCAGATAGACCTCAAAGCTTGCGAAGGTCGCGGCGTTGATGTCGGCGCCGACAGAAGCGAGGTCGCTTGCCGAGATGACCGAGACCACACTCGACATCAGCATCAGGTAGATGAACTGGCTGGTCAGCGAGGGGTATATCGTGCGAAGCGCAGGCTTGATGACCACATGGCGAAAGATGTTGAACGGGCTGAGTGCCAACGCCCGCCCCGCTTCGATCTGGCCGCGCGGAATCGCTTCGATACCGGATCGTACGATCTCGGTGCCGTATGCGCCGACGTTGATCGTCAGCGCCATTAGCGCCGCGGTGTTCGGGGAAAGCGTGATGCCAGCCGCCGGCAGGCCAAAGAAGATGAAATAGATCTGTACGATGAAGGGCGTGTTGCGGATGACCTCGACATAGGACGCCACGATCATTCGCAGGGGTCGAACATGTGACGTGCGGGCGACGGCACCGAGAATCGAGATCCCCAGCCCGAACACCATCGCGGTGGCCGATAGCCGAATGGTCAGCAGTGCCCCGACTAGCAGCGCATCCCAGCTCGCGAAGACTGGCTGAAAATTGAAATCGTACATGTTGGTCCTCCTTGTTGTTTATATCGTTCTAAATTGCACCTTACACAATGTCAAGGTAGGAGGCCGGTTCACGCCAAGGGCCATCGCTGCCGGCACCTTCGTCAAGCCATCTGTTAGCGTTGTCGAATATGAACCTACAACACTGTTAAAAATGGATATTTCTAGCGCATTCGAGAACTTCTTCGACGCCGGAACAGCAGGAAACTCGCCGGGCGCCAGGCTTGATATCAATAGTCGTAGAAGCCTACATCTCAGGCCTCCTGCCGCTTGGGTCGGCGATACCGCAGCAAGCGCCGACAAGGGGAGACTACCGGGAGGGCGAAGGAGGATCGCACTACCACTCGCCGGTAGCATCGAGCCGCTCCAGCGAGAGTGATTTAGACGAAAAATAGCAAGCAGAAACAGCGAAGTAGCCTGTAAGCACTACCGTCGACTGTCCACTACAGGGCGAAGGTACTGCCGCGAACCACCAGGGAGGGAACGGTAAGAACACGCTCGAAAGGCGCCTCCGGCTTGCCCAGACGGCGCGCTAAAAGAGTGGATGCGCTTGATCCCGTGTTGCCGGGGTTCGTTGCCACCGTCGTCAACTGCGGATACGCCATCCGCGCCACGGGCAGATCGCCAAAGCCGATGATGGCATGCGTCTCGCCTGGTACTGCGCCGCTCTGGCGTAGCCCCTGCATCACCCCAGCAGCGACGATATCGTTGAAGCAGATGATGCCGGTGGCGTCAGCGGCTTCGTCCTCGATGCGGGCCCCCGCCTCGATGGCGCCGTCGAGCGAGAACTCGGTCTCGATGATGGTTCCCTCGACACCGTCGGCCTCGGCCAACCCTTGATGGAAGGCGCCAACCCGCTCGGCCCGCGCCGACGACCTGGACGAAACAGACACAAAAACAATGCGTTGATGTCCAAGGGAGGTCAGATGCCGAACGGCGCTAAGCATGCCGCTGGCGTTGTCGGTCCCGGCATAGTCAGACTCGGTCGGAGAGACCGCGCGCATGGCCTGGATCACCGGAATGCCCCAGTTGGCGATGCGTGAAAGCAGCTCCGGTGGGGTGCCTACGGCCGGACACAGGATGATGCCATCGACCGAATGCTCCCGGAACCTCTGCAGGATATCCTCCTGACGCTCCGTGTCGTCATAGCTGTTGGCCAACAGGATGACCCGATCTTCGTCGGCCATGGTCCGCTCGGCGCCCGCCAGGAAATCAATGAAAAACGGATTAATCAGGTTTGGAACGATCAGCCCCACCGTACCGCTGCTGTTGCTGCGCAGTCGAGCGGCCGCACGATCAGCGACATAATCCATATCTTTCATGGTCTTGGTGATCAGCTCGCGAGTCGCATCCGACACCAGTGGCGAATTTCGCGCGACAAGCGAAACGGTCGCCCGAGACACACCGGCCGCCTTGGCCACCATCTCCATCGTCACTTTCTTACGCATCGGACCTCCTTTTTCTCAATCATGCCGCTGTCCTGCCGCAAATACTAGCTCACTTAACACCTAGTTAGATCGTTCTATTGACGTCTATCCAAATCTCGCTCTACAGTCATCCATCACGCATGCGAGGAGAACAATATGGATAAGCAACCCAACGTGATAATGATCCTGGCCGACGACATGGGCTTCTGGAGCCTGGGAACGCGCGGCAATCAGGAAGTCCAGACCCCCCATATCGACGCTCTGGCGCGTAGCGGAGTGGATTTCGTCAACTGCTACTGTGTTTCTCCGGTGTGCTCCCCTGCCCGCGCCTCGCTACTCACCGGACGCATCCCGTCGCAGCACGGTGTGCTCGACTGGATCCGCCAGGGCTCCGAGGACAAGAATGGCGACAGGTCCGTCGAATACCTGCAAGGCATGCTGGGATTCAGTGACGTGCTTCATGACAACGGCTACGACTGCGCCTTGATCGGCAAGTGGCATCTGGGTGACAGCGCACATCCCCAGAAAGGATTCACCCACTGGATCACCATGCCGAAAGGCTCCGACAGCTATTACGGCGCCAGAATGTACCGCAACGGCGTCGAAGAGATAGTCCCGGGTTATCTTACGGACTTCCTGGCCGACGAGGCGACCCACTATCTCGAGTCCCGTGCCGGAGAAGACCGTCCCTTCTTCCTGTCCTTGAATTTTTCCGCTCCCCACCGGCCCTGGCACAAGTCACAGCATCCACGCGAGGTCTGGAGCCAGTACGACGATTGTGAGTTTTCCACCTTCCCTCGCCAGCCGCGCCATCCCGATCAGATCAACAACGGCGTCTATCCCCAGGAAGACGTCAACGAGATGATCCAGGGCTACTGCACCTCACTGACCGCAGCCGACGCGGCGATCGGACGGGTCCTGGCCAGGCTCGAGGATCTCGGTCTCACCGAAGATACTCTGGTCATCTTCACCAGCGACAACGGCATGAGCCTTGGCCACCACGGCATCTACGGCAAAGGCAACGCGACCTACCCGCAGAATATGTACGACCAGGCGGTTCGCGTGCCCTTCATCATGGCCCAGCCCGGCAAGATCACACCAAGAGCCTCGACGGCACTCGTCAGTCACTACGATTTCTGCCCGACCTTGCTCGAGTACCTCGGCATCGATGCGAAGGTTGGCGACAATCTGCCTGGAAGGTCATTTCTGCCCATCCTGACGGGGCCAGATGACACGCAAGACCGGGATGTCGTGGTGTTCGACGAATATGGACCCGTGCGAATGCTCCGCGACAGCCGTTGGAAGTTTATCTGGCGCGTGGGTGACTGGCCCAACGAACTCTACGACATGACCGAGGATCCGGACGAACTCAACGACCTCATCCACTCCCCCGAGCATGCCGATATCGCGGCAGAGCTGGAGCAGCGCATGGTTGCGTGGTTCGAGCAGTACGTCGACCCGGCCAGAGATGGCACCAAACAGCCGGTATTCGGCCGCGGTCAGATTGCCCGCGTCGATGCCAACGATACCGATGGCGCACCCTTCGCCGATGATTGGTTCTACCAGAGCAGCGGTGGCGAGGATTCCGGGCCGACACTCTAACCACTGGCTGAAACACCAGGGCACCAGGGCGAATCACTCACTCGGTGCTTGGCCATCGGGCCGAAACTGGGTGACAACGGCGGTCAGGCTCACGCAACCGGTTCAGCCTGATTGCCGCTTCAGCCAGACAAGGGAACGACACCACCATCTGTTGGCTCATTGAGTCCGCTGTCATGGTGGAGCGCCTCACGTCTTTGGATCGATGGCATTGCATGGCGCGCCCCCTTGGCGATCGACCCCGCCCGCAATGCGAGGACACGCAGTCATCCCGACACGAAGCTCACTGGGAGATTCTGGCAGTTCGTCGGCGGGCACAGCCAGGAAATAAAACGTAGTGTGAAACCGCTTCATCGACCCACGGTCCCCGACATCAATTCCCCAGTTCGACAAAAAGCTCCCTATCTCGGTGAGAAAAGGAGCCCATTGCCATATCGAAACATATATTCGAATCGACTAGAAAGTATTTCCATCAAAAGTCGATCACATCAAAAGTCACTATTTCCTATGTACTACCCTTCGACCTTCTTTACATGAAAGGGATCAAAGAAAGGCGCGGCGACGAGTATCTTGTTCTCCTGGCTGACCAGGCACCCCGCCTCGGCGCTTTTCGCGAGATATTCTTTCCACTCCGGGTCTGCCTGTAGCTTCTGGCGCTTGGCTGCGCGGTCGGCCGCATCCTCGTACATCCACACATGAACATAGGAGTTGACATCACCCGTTTCAACCGCCCCATAAACAACGGGATAACCCAGGTGTTTACTCTGTACCTTCCACCCGTGGTCTTCATAGAGCTTCATGTGTTTCTTGATGGTACCCGGGCGGCAGGTGTATGTTCTTAGATCGTAGATCATCTTACTTCTCCTTCATCATGGTAGAAAATGGCGCTTTAACGTCCGCGATCGATTCAAACAGATCACGCAATGAGTAAATCATCATCAATGTTCCCGAGATGGGGATAGCGGCATAGAAAAGCCCCGTCGGAAGGTTCAGTACAGGCGTTACTGCACTGCTCCGTGCCGTCAGCTCCCATCCGTACCACGTCATGGCGAGCATGAACCCAAGGGATAGAAATGCCAGAAAGGCCCTGAGCAAAGGGGCCGCACGCTTTTGCCCTATCACCTGCTCGAGCCAATCTACTCTGAAGTGTGCCCGCTCTCGCCATAAGGCAGCGGAGCCCATGAATACCATCCAGGAAAACAAGCCCCTTACCACCTCATCCAGCCATGCGAAGCTCGCAAGTTGAAAGCTGCGCGCAATGACGCTTGAAAACAGCAGGATGAACAACGCTGCCAAACAGAACGAGGCAATCGCGCGCAGGAGTTGGCCCACCACTCGATCAAGTTTATTCATGAGTTCATCACCAGATCAGGCAGCCATGTCGATATCGCTGGAATCATGACGACGGCCATCAACACCACGAAAAGACCAATCAAGTAAGGCGTCAAGGCACGCGACAAGCGGCCGACGCTGATTTTGGCAATCGACGATGTTGCAAAGAGAACCATACCCACGGGAGGCGTCAGCAAACCGACCATTGAACACATGATCATGATCACGCCGGCTTTTAGCCTAAAATTAGTTTATGTCAGTTTGTCTGACAACTGTTTTTAGTGCTACCTTTGTCGCACTAGCCCCTTACAGGTCGCATGGCCTACGCTTCAACGACGCGTCGCAGCTTGAGCTGTTCAGACGATCAGGAAGACATCCCAATGCAGGATTTTGAAATCTATGGGCGTATTGATCGCCCTCGCCGGCTACCTGATGAGGTCGCGGTAGCCCTGACCAAGGCGATCGAAGGAGGCCAGCTTCAGCCTGGCGACCGCCTTCCCACCGAGGCGGTACTTTCCAAGAAATTTGGCGTCGCGCGCACGGTGATCCGCGAGGCGATTTCGCTTCTCAAGTACGATGGCGTCGTCGACTCACGACGTGGCGTCGGCACTTTTATTACGGAAATCACCAATCGGTCGGCGTTTCGCATCAGCCCGGGATGCTTCGAAAAACGCAAGCAGATCATAAAGTTGCTTCAGCTTAGAGCAGAGGTGCAGGCAGGAGCCTCGGCGCTTGCCGCTGGAACGCGTACCACAGCGCAAATGCAGGCTCTGGAGGATCTCTTTGCAGAAATCGAGCGACTCGACGCACTCGGTCCAGATGGAGCACTTGAGCAAAGAGTCGACACCGAGCTCGAATTCTATCGCCGCATTACCGAAGCTTCTGACAATGAATATTATGTCGAGGTTATCGGCATGATTGAGGGGAATATACAGAGCAACCTGCGCTCGGCCTTTCTGAAGAATGCAGCGGCTTCTGAATTCGGCCCTTCCATTCTGGATGAACATCGCGCGGTGAGAGATGCACTGGCAATACAAGACGCATCGCTAGCTCGCAGCGCGACACGCCTACGCTTCGAACGCGCGGCTGAGCGTCTGGCAGCTCGCGAAGACTTTCTATAAGAACAAGGGTCTAGATTTATGAGTGAACAACCGTCACGTCATGGTGGGAAAGTTCTCGTCGAAGCCCTCGAGGCACAGGGGGTGGAGCGGGTATTTTGTGTGCCTGGAGAAAGCTACCTGGCCGCTCTTGATGGGCTTTTCGATTCCGGCGTCGACACCATCGTGACGCGACACGAAGGCGGGGCCTCGCTGATGGCCGAAGCCGATGGGAAACTTACCGGGCGTCCCGGCATCGCTTTCGTCACGCGGGGCCCCGGCGCCACCAACGCTTCCTGTGGCGTACATGTCGCCTACCAGGACTCGACGCCCATGATCCTCTTCATCGGGCAGGTGGCGAGCGATCAGCGCGACAGAGAAGCTTTCCAGGAAGTCGACTACCGGGCCATGTTCAATCCATTGGCAAAATGGGTCGCGGAAATTGATCGCGTCGACCGGATTCCTGAGTACGTAAGCCACGCCTTCCATGTCGCTCAAAGCGGCCGTCCGGGTCCTGTTGTGCTCGCACTTCCCGAGGACATCCTCTCATCAGACTACACTGGCGCCCCGGCTGTACCGGCTGCCACGCTACCTTCGGGCAAGGCGGCTGAGAGCGATGTCGGCGCCATTGTCGACATGCTGGCGAAGGCCGAACGCCCGTTGGTTATCGTCGGCGGTGGGCCCTGGTCACAGAAAGCCGCCAATGCGCTCGGACGATTTGCCGACAAGGCCGCGCTACCGGTGGGAGCCTCTTTTCGCTGCCAGGACTATCTCGACAACCGACATTCACACTATGTTGGCGACGTTGGTATCGGCATCAACCCCAAGCTCGCGGAACGCGTCAAGAATGCCGATGTCATTCTCTCACTCGGTGCTCGACTGGGTGAAATGACGACCAGCGGTTACACCTTGCTGACGCCTCCCCTGCCGCGACAGACCCTCATACACGTCCACGCAGACGCTGCAGAAATTGGTCGCGTCTATCGACCGGCCCTCGGCGTCGTCGCGAACGCTGCTGAGCTCGTCTGTCAGCTGGCCGATGCAGCAAGGTCGCCGGAGTCACCGCGTGAGCAATGGATCACCGGCGCGCGCTCGGACTACGAGGAGTGGCAGCAACCACAGCAGAGCCCCGGTGACCTGAAGATGGAGCAAGTCGTCTCTCATCTCAACGAGGCGCTCGGCGAGAATGCCATCCTGACAAATGGTGCCGGGAACTACTCCGCGTGGCTTCATCGCTACTATCGCTATCGCAACTGGCCCACCCAGCTTGCCCCCACCAGTGGTTCAATGGGCTACGGCTTGCCGGCAGCGATCGCCGCTAAATTGCGCCACCCCGAGCGAGACGTGGTCTGCCTGGCAGGGGATGGCTGCTTTCAGATGGTGATGCAAGAGTTTGGTGTTGCCTGTCAGTACGGCGCAAATGTCATCGTTCTGGTGTCCAACAACGGCATGTACGGCACCATTCGCATGCATCAGGAACGAAAGTATCCGGACCGCCCCTCGGGAACACGGATGCACAATCCCGACTTCGCTGCACTCGCCAGAAGTTACGGTGGCTTTGGCGCAACCGTGACCAGCGATAGCGAATTTCCAGCCGCACTGCAGGCAGCCAGAGAGGCAGGGGTTCCCGCGATCCTGGACTTGAAGGTAGACCCACACGCCCTGTCGCCCAAGCTGACCCTGGCCCATCCATGAAGGCAGTAGCCAAGAGATACCCGCGCGGACCGGAAGCTGCCCTACCATCGCCAGGGTAGGCCTGACTCACCGCGACAACCCTGCCGGGCCGCAGCAGCATCTCAGTATCAAGCTGCACTTAGTAGAAAGCAGCGCTCGCGTAGAAAGCTGCACTCGCGGCCCGGGATCGGCTAGCTTGATGGCATCTGATGCACAACTTGGGCTATGGCATTGGTGGTGAGCGAGGATGGCGTTTCCGCTGACCTTCCAATAGAAAACGGTCCACTACACCTCATAAACTGTGCTTTCTCACCAATTTTGGTCTTGTCTAGCCATCGTTCGCTGACTTTTTTTACAAAAAGTAATGGTTAATGGGCACCGGCACTAACGTTGAAGACCTTTAACTTTAACGCTGGGGTTGGCTAATTATCGAAACCAACGGAGAGAAATAACTCCAAAACAGCGTAAAATCACAAAAGTAATTCACGCCTAGCTTACTGCCAGGCGGTGAAGACCTCTGATCAGGCCTCAGCGAGTTCCAAACTTCGCTGATCATACGGCACGATAATATTTTCTCTCGCCCCTCCAAGAGATACAGATCTTCTAGGAAAGATATCCTCCAAATCTGCATGATCTTCTTCCATCCACTCGGGAAAATCATGAGACTTGACCGTCTTCAACGAGATACTGCCAGCCTCGATAGTTACACCCACCATTTCACGTACAAATGGTAACGATGCACCTCCTCCCGTCAACACCAGCACCAGCTCCCGGCGCGGCGCCGTGCGCAGGAAGAATTCATCAACATTTTCCAGGACTTCGGATATCTTGTTTTTCAGCTCAGACTGAAAATCATGAATCGAGGGTGACTTCATGAAGTCGTCAAGCAACACTTCGATGACATCACCATTATGGAGCGGAACATAGACACTGCCTTCTTCGAAAAGTTCTTCTTTATACATTCTTATCTTGCGCTCAAGATCATTTCGAACACGCCGATAATCAGGCAGTTGAAATGAAATTCCAGCAATGGATAGTACCTTCTGCACCAGCACACGGTCGATGTAATTACCAGCCATGGTCAAGCCAGCTGCCGCTTCAGGGATTTGATTCGCCACATAGATTCCCTTGTGAGAATCTACACGAATACGGAACAGGCTAATATCCGTAGTGCCGGCACCTATATCGATTACCATAGAAAGGTTATTGGCAGAGCCATCTTCGCTCACCAAGGCAGAGGCTACGCCAAGAGGTTCGGTTACCGGATCTCCGACAAAAGAATATTCAAACTTCTCTTCATACACGCTGTCACATACTTGCTTGAGCCGATGCAGTGACACACCCTCGCTTATTTCCTCGCCCAACACAATGGCTGCAACCTGTGCATCACCCAGCATACGAGAAAGCATACGAGAGTATTGGCGAGACTTCGTGTTATCAAAGCAAGGCATAGCAAAACGGCGGTCAATATTCTTATCGTACCCCATCTCGTCAGTACAATGGTTGATTACCCACGTCAGGAAAATGAGGTAATAGAAAATAATGTCGCGGTACTCAATCACTATTTCGGTTGGATTAAACTCCGCCGAAAGAACTTTCTCTATACCATCTTCTGAAAGAAACCGCTTCATATTGTCGATACGCTGACGGTTAGTCTCAGAAGCTTCTTGCTCAGACACTTCTAAGGCACTTTTACCAAAGTATACCGAACCATCGTTACTTATATAGACTGATGATATCAGCAGCTCCAGCGGGCCATCGGAGGGATCCTGCCCCGCGACGTCCCCAAGCTCAAGTACCTGAATCTCGTCCCCTCCATCCTTACCCGCACCATCATGCACCAGAGTCACCTTTGACATAGCAGTACCAAAGTCGATGCAGAGCCTGATATCTGGTGAAACAGGCTCATCAAGAATTTGAGGGAAGTCGATCTCTAAATCTTCACCTTCCTGCTGAGCCTCTTTTGGGAGTACTTGCGCGAGACCCTCGACGCCGGTATCCGCAGCCGTGCTCTCTTCAGCGCTAGGCTCAACTGGCTCCTGTTCCTGTTCCTGTTCCTGTTCCGGTTCCGGTTCCGGTTCCGCTGACGATGAAGTCGGTTCTGCGGTCGCGCCAAGAAAATCGATGGCTGCCGTTAATGCTCTCTGCTCCGATTCAGTGATGATGCCTGGCAGCTCATACTTTCCATCTTCTCGTTCAGCCAGGCGAGCCAGTAGATTTTCCAGCAGCCACCTTGCTTTATTGTTATCCATGCCACCTCCATTCCCTGATATTACAAGGCCCTCGTAGACTATATCGACTCAACCAGAGCCTTCACCACAACCCTTTCCCGCCCATAAAGCTTTTGCACGACCTGATCGCGCACTACCCTGACCTCTGTCACACCTGATTGATGCCCGCCAACCATTTCATGGCGGGTCCGGCTGTAGGTTATGGTTTCGCCCTCAAGCCCAGATGACTCAAGGCGTCGCAGGCGGCATAACTGGCGAAGTATTGTGGAAAGCTCTACGAATCCGCCCAGTCCCTTGCGAAGGGAAGCCACCACCACTGGGTCATTGCCGAATTCCTCAATCAGTGGCAGCAAGTTGGTACGCACGTTGTCCAGCGGCCGCCTGGCGGCTTCGCCCTCGAGCAACAGCTGACCTATCAACATGTCCTCATCAGATTTGAGCGACTTCTCCTTCTTACCGTTGTTGGCACGCTTGGTCCCGCCTGAAGTCCACCACTCGGACACTTCAGAATCCAACTCGTGATGCCCCTCAAAGTGACGCTTCAGGTCATTTCCCATACTGGTACGAGTGGCATACATCACCTTCATGGCATCCAGCATTGCATTGTCAGTCTGCCCTTGGCGCGCCAGCACCAGGCAAGCCTCGCGAAGGCAAGAAAGCACTCTCGGCTTGACGAGCGAGTGACTGCGCAGGTGTGTCCATAAACGAGTGCCAAAATGCGCCTTCATAGCGGCTAGCGGCGCATAAGTTGCCGATTCAAGTGCGTAGGAAAACCGCAACTGTACGACCCGCAGCAGCAACTCGAAAAGCAGGTCGCACACATCATTGGCGAGCGCTTCCTCCTTGGCGCCGGTCACATTGTGCAAGACAGCCTTGACGACACGCGTGAGCGATTCGCCTGGGTTAGCCTCAAGCGACCAGAAGTGATCTTGTGAAACCTCCTTCCAGGCTTCCAGTATCCGCTTTACCCTTCTCAGCCGTGCGTCCGGCACCTCGAGCTCCAGGCTATCGAAGCCCTGCGCCAAACCATTGAGGACCCCCAGGTAGTCGACAGAGTGGTCCCTCAGCATGCCCAGCAATACTTTCCTGGCGTTCTCGGCAGCATCCAGATAGAAGGCTTCACGGATAACATAGTCGGCCAACCAGGGAGGCCTGGGCGCTCCCAGGTGGGCCAACGACATGGCGGCATAAGCCTTTTCATCACCGTCCTGGAGCACAACCAAGGATGCGGGCGGTGATTCCATGTAAGCTTCGAACCCTTCGAACACCTCATGGCTGCGGTTACGTGCCACGGCAGCAAGCCGGCCCAGCACGGCGGCCAGCAGTAGACGTTCTTCAGCGTTCTCTACATCGCAGAGCACCTGAGCACGCTGCACAAGCACCGCTAAGCGATCCCCCTGGATAAATTCCTGAACTTGGCGAGCCGCCATAACGTCGGTCAGCTGATCATCCAACTCACGGAGGCTACAGGCCTCTTGGCGACCCGCAACAAGGTCATGCACCGTCTGGTTCAAGACGTTTCCTCACTCTACTTTTGTTAGTTCGTCGGCCGGCTGACCACCAGCAACTGCTGGCGGGCCCGGGTAGCCGCCACATAGTTCTCGAACCTGTCCAACAGGTTATCGCGATTGCCTGCATCGAGAATCGCCACCGCCTTGAACTCCAGCCCCTTGATGCGCTTCTTGCTGCCGAAGCGCACGCCGCTCTCCTCCTGGCCGGGGTCGGCCTGGCGCGCCTTCAACTCCACCGTAGCAAAGCCGTTCGATTGCAGGGCACTGATGACACGTGAGTTGACCGGCGTCAGGCAGATCTCGTGGGTCTTGAGCTGACCGCTTTCGGTAAGCCCCTTCACCCATGCCACCACGGCACTTGCCACCTCATCATCATCGCTGCAGGTCACCAGCTGTGGCTTGGGTCCATGGAAGATGGAGCGATCTCCCTGGGTGATGGCCTGCTCACCGTCCAGGTCATCGATCTCGACCCCCTCCAGGGCAGCATGGGCCCAGTCACGGATCTCCTCGCTGGTGCGATAATTGATCTTCAGCCGACGCGAGCGGCCCCGGACCTCGATGCCGGCTCGGCCGAGTGGGACGGGCACCGGGTTGTAGATGCGCTGGTGGCCATCGCCAACCACGCAGAGCGGGTTATCCAGCCCCTCTGCGATGGGGCTGATACTGGCGACTAGGCGAAGGGCCTCCAAGCTGAAGTCCTGGATCTCGTCGACCAGTACATGGCGATAGCCTGGGAATTCACCGCGCTCCAGCACCTCTCGGGCTTGGTGGATCAGCCCATCGAAGGTCAGCAGGTTGCGACCGGAAAGCTGGCGGCGCACCTCGACGAACACCTTCCACAGCGCCTTGCGCTGCTTGCGGCGCAGGGGCTTGCGACCAGAGCGCACGACCGTGAGGTATTCTTCCTCGGTGGTAATGCCCATGGGGTCGATAATCTGTTCGAACTCGTCGCGTACGAAATCACCCGAGAAATCCAGCTCGGCGGCCACCGGCATGGCCAGCACCTTCTGCCAGATGGACTGCAGGTCTTCCTTCTCGGCGATCTTCCCCTGCCACTGGGCACGCGAACAGATCGTCCGGGCCAGCTGGTGCAGGTTGGTCACCTCGATACTGTCGACTACGCTCGGCGCCAGCTTCTCCATCAACCCCTTGATGGTGACAGAGAGGTTGGTGGTGAAGGTGGTGATCAGCACCTTCTCTTCGCCGCTGCAGCGCTTGGCCAGCCATGCTGCACGGTGCATCAGCGCAACGGTCTTGCCGGTCCCGGCCGCGCCGAAAATCTTCATCGGACCACGCGTCTCCCACTCCACCAGCTTGCGCTGATAGGGGTGCAGGAAGACCCGCCACTCCTCGATATCCTCGCTGAGGATCTCGCGCAGGTGCTCCTCGCCCTGTACCAGCACCAGGTCCATGTTGGTAATCTCGGCCAGGTGGCTGAAGTCACCGGGACCGGTCGGCTTCTCGATCTCGTCAAGCGCCCCCAGCATCTCGTTGATGGCCTCATCCAGCGGCATGCCGGACGCCACCCCATAGAGCACCTGGGCCGCTTCCGGCGGCAGATAGTCAGCCAGGCGTTCGAAGTCGTCATCGTTGCGGACCGCGCGAACTGCCGGGATCAGGGCCTCGGGCACGCCGGCCTGAAAGAGCTCTTCATCGGAGAGTGCCTGAAGGGCATATTTAGGAACGGCCGGGGCCTCTGAGGGCGCCGCTTCTGTATCGCCCAACTCTGAGGAATGTAGGGAACGCTCGGCCTCCTCAACATCGAATACCTGAAGGGTCCCCAATGCCCGGTGGGCCTCGAAGCGCTTGTTCCGACACCACTGGTAGGCCTCGTCGTGGTGGTCGATATGCATGAGCAGGAAGGTATCCCCCTTCTCGGGGGCAATCACGATGGCGCGATAGTCGGCACCCACGCGAGCACTGCGCACCTTACTGTCTTTGACGGCATTCAGCGGCTCCAGGTGGATACTGGCCTGGGTACTGTCCTCCTCGAATTTCTGGGTCAGCTCCACCACTTTCTTCTGCACCTTGGCCGGCAACTTGCCGAAGTTCTTCAGCACGTCCCGGTGCAGCATCATCTTCGCCATCACTCGTCTCCTGCTTTACGTTTCGGCAGCTGTTCGACGCACCACGCTTCGCCGTGGGTCTGCAGATCCTTGTCTGTTATGACTCGCCACCCGGCCTGGTGCCACTTGGTTGCGAAGCTGGCCTGATCCCCGACCAGTAGCGCCACAGGCGGGGAAGCCGCCGGCCATGCCATCTCGGCAAAGGGCTCATTCCCCAGATCGTCACTGTAGTGCTCTACCTCAGGCAGAGCACACCGCTCGGCTGCCATGCGACGGACCAGCTTTTCCAGCGAGGACAGCGTTTCCTCGACCACTTCCTGCCACTGGTCGTCCAGGCTCACCTCAGGCATCAGCGAAGGCTCCGGAATCACCCCGCTCTCGACCTCGGAGGTGGTGAAGACCAGCATCCGTTCCAGGAACTGGAAGAAGTTGGCCAGGGCGTGGAAACGGCGCCAGCGCAGGCGATAGGTTTCCTCTGCGCTCCGCTCCTGCTCGCTGTCGCCCAGGCGCAGCTCGACCGTCAGGTTGGTGTAGTCGTTGAGCAGTAACTCCTGCCCGAGCCCATACACCATCAGGTCATCACTCAAGGCCAGCTTCTGGGCAATCCACGCCCAGTCACCGTGATCCTCCCTGCCCAAGGGTGGTGCGGAATAGCCGGCACGCCACATACCGAGGGCCGAGTTGAACTGACTGGCATCCTGCCCGATGCCGCTGCTGGCCAGGCGCATCAAGGCGAACCCCCCTACCACCTGACCGAAGCGCTGCCACCCTTCGGCCCCGGGCGACATCAGGAACCCCTTGAGCTGAGTAAATGCATCACCAGTAGCAGCGCTCACCTGGGGCAAGGACGATTCCATCTTGTTGCGCCACTTGAGCAGTACCTCGTCGGTCATCCAGGCGGAAAGGAACCGGAAGCGTTCGCCCTCCGGTTGATCCAGGTCGTCCCAGCTTAGCGACCAGACCCAGTAGCGCTGGCTGTCCAGGATGGCTCGGCGCTTGAGGAAGTCGTCGGCCAGGCGCGACTCGGCGTCATGGGGCTTCACATGGAACTCGAAGCCATCAAGGAAGATCGCGATCGGCCGGCAGATATCATCGTCGGCACGCAGCATGAAGTCGGGCTGGCAGCCCACCGACACCCCCTGGGCACTTCCCAGCAAGGGCTGCAGCTGCAGCGACCAGACCCGGCCGTCCCCAAGGGTGAACTCGAACCCGCGGGTGCCGCCAATCAGCACCTCGCGCCAGTCATCCTCCCTACCACGCTCTACTACCCAGTCGCGTAGCCGATTGACGAAACGCTTCTCCAGCACACTGCCGAACATGGCCCGGGGCTTGATCTCGTCCAGCTCCCGCTTGGACTCGCGACTCTCACCAGCCGCGATCAGCCGCCGCAATAGCCGGATGCCCTGCTCGCGACTGATCTGGTCGGCGCGGTACTGCAGGTGGTAGGTGCGCAGGCAGCGATAGCAGCCGTCGGTGTCGTCTTCCGTCTGGTGCAGCTCGCGGCAGGGGCAGTGCTCCAGTGCGGCAAGAGATCGCCTCAGCACGTCCATCACGCCCTCGCCCGCTCGTCCCTGGTCATCCACCTCCTGGAACAGCGCCTTGAGGAAGCCGGTACCTCCCGGCACCGCATCCATCAGCACCAGGTAATGCTGGGTCACTCCCAACTGGAGGTTGGGGATGACCTGCTGCTGGACCAGCAGGTGACCGGGGTCGCCTTGGAAGCGCAGACGCATGCCCAGGTAGATAGCGGCCTCAAGCGTGGCCACGTCTTCTGGCTCTACATCAGGCAGCAACAGACGAACCGCCTCGGAGCGCAGTTCGCGATAGAGAAAGACATGCTTCCAATCGTAGGCATCATCCCTGCGGCCCTCGCGATGGCGTCGCTGGCTCTCGCGATGCCCGGAACAGCTGCGACGATGGCGTACCTGGGCGGGGCCCTGCCCGGGTTCGGCGGCCATGCCGCAATCCCCACAGATAAGAAACCCTTCGGAGGAGACCTTTTCCTGGCCAAAGGCGAGGTCACGGTGCTGATCCTGATAGCCGGCGTTGACCTGCCTGAGCACCATGGCCGAGCGGTATTCGATGCCGAACGGCTCGGCATCGTTGCCAACCGCGCCGCTGGCCTGCTCCACCGTCTGGTCGAAGGAGGTCACCAGCTGATAGCGCTCGTTCTCGCGCTCCTCCCCCTTGTCGGCGGAGAGGCTGTCGTAGTACTCCATGTAGGAGACCGCCTGGGAACGGGCGAACTGCAGGAAGTTACGCTGCTGACCGAGGTCGGTCTGGCTCTCCGGACCATCGTGACCGCATTGAGGGCAGGCCGGCACCGCCTCGGGACGCTGGACCTCGGCGGCGTGGCGCATATGGCCACATCGGCCACAGATGGCCCACTCGCCCATCAGCGGCTGGTTGCGCGAACCCAGCTCGATCTGCTGGACGGCGAAGCGGTGGCTGTGGGTGTAGAAGTGGTTGCCAGGCGCCAGCTCACGAATGGCCTGGGAGCCGGAGCGGACCAGCTCGATGGGTGGCCGGGTCTCGATCACCTCGCCATCCTCGCCCTTGGGGCGGCGGTGGTAGATGGAGCCAGAGAACCGCACGCCGCGCTCCGGGAAGGCGTAGTTGGGCAGCAAGCCATGCTCGGTCAGCACCTCCAGCGCACCGATCTCGTTCAGCTTGCGCTGGCGGGCGCGCAGAATGCGTTCCTCCCGCTCGATCTCGGCCCTGTCGATCTCTTCCGACGCAGGTTCCAGCTTGCTCTTCTGGTCACGCAGGCGCTTGCGGGCGTTATCCAGCAGCTGACGCTGCAGCTGGAACTCATTGGCGGCTCGCTCGATGGCCTCTCGTAGCCGTTCGGTGCGTGACTCTCCCAGGAAACGTTCGCGGGTGTCGTCCCTGGCATCCTGAGCGAAACGGGCCATGAAGCGCTGCTGAAGTGCCGCCTCTTGCTCCAGCATCCACTCCAGCAGCCGCGGGATATGCCCGGCATGATTCTGGATGACCTCATCCACCAGCTGCTTACCGGTGCCGGGCAGGTCGGTCAGCACGCCTTCGCGCACCGCCTGGTCGAAGCAGAACGCCAGATACTGACGGACCAGCACCGCACTGGCATCCAGCCAGCAGCCCGGCGGCTCGATCTCACCCGCCAGGAGCGCTTCCGGCCGTGTGTAGAAGAACAGGTCGTGAGGGCGCTGGTTGATCACGCTGAGGATCAGGGCCGTCCCCGTCTTGCGCCCTGCCCGCCCGATGCGCTGCAGGTAGCTCGCGGCGCTGGGCGGAATGGAGCAGAGCATGGTTGTCGAGAGATCCCCGATGTCGATACCCATCTCCAGGGTGGAGGTGGCGGTCAGCACATTGGGGTCATCGGCATGACTGCCATCGTTGAAGCTGGACTCCAGCCCCTCCCGCTCAGGCGTATCCAGCAGCCCTGTGTGCTCATGGGCAAACACACGGCGCAGAGCCCCCTTGCGATAACGTGTGCGGTAGTAGTTCTCGCGCTCACTCAGTTCCGCGGGGCGGTATCTCCCAGTGGCGTCCTGGTAGGAGAGGCTCGGGGCCTCTCGCCACAGCAAAGCCTCTTCGGGGGGACGATAGAGGTAGTAACCACTGCTGTCGCAGCGCAGCTTCTCCCCGCTCGGCAGCAGCCGGGCTGCCGCATCGCTGATCGCATACCACGCCTTGTCGCCGTCCTGATGCAGCTTGCGCAGCAGACCGGCGCTCTCTCCGGCCTCAAGGAAGGCGGCCAGCAGATCGACCAGGGTGGCGTCGTCCACCCCTGGCAGTTGCAGCACACGCCTTGCCCATACCAGCTGCCAGGGCTGCATCTGGCCATCCCGTGGCGGAACCAGCATATGGTCGTGGTGCTTGTCGGGGTGGGTCGTCCACAGCCGGGGCTGATAACGCCCATGCGGCGGGTAGGTCTCACGCCCCTTGACCACCTTGCCGAAGGGATATTTGCCCCAGTAGTTCTGGCGGGCATAGCTGCTCAGGTAGGGGTGATGCATACCACCCCGTTCGCGCTGCCGGTGCAGCATGCCCAGCACCCAGAGCCGCAGCACGTCGTCGCTCAGCGCTTCAAGGCGTGGGCTGATGCGGGGGAAACGCTGCCGAAGCGCCGCCAGGGTGTCATCGATGCGGCCCGGCTCCCAGCCGAGGGACGCGCTGGCATGGCTCTCCATGGTGCGGCCATGGGTCAGCATCAGGCTAAACTCGCTGGTCGCCTCCCAAGTGAGGCGCTGGGCCATCTCATCGAACAGCTCCTTCGGCGGCAAGGCGTCTTTATCGAGCGTGGCCCGATAGTTCAGATAGGGCTCGTACTCACGCAGATCCGGCGGGATCAGCGTCGCCATCGACTCCTTCATTTTGCCAGGCCGCCCCGGCTCCGGCTCGGCCCAGTACGCCAGCAGCCGCTCCCCCACCTCCCTCAGGGGCACACCCGCCTCTCCGGCGTCATCGATCAGGTGCTGCAGGGCCGTGCGCAGGGTGAAGTGATAGGTACGCGCCGAGAAGAAGCCCGCCCGGTGGCTGGCATCCTGCACGCTGTCGGTGAAGGCCAGCAGCTTGGGGTCGCTGTTGAGCACCGAGCCGAACACCTCGTCGATGGCCACGCTGGCGATGGTGGCCGCCCGGCTACCGATAAACATCAGGCTATCCAGGGTGCGGCAGTGCGGGCAGCGGCGCACCCCGATCCGCTGGCCGTTGTTGCGGTGGTCGTGCTCGTGGACGACTTTCACCGGGAAGGTGCGCTCCTCGGTCAGCGGACAGGGACCCGGCCCCTCACGCAGCACCAACGAGCCGGGGGCGAGGTGCCAGCGCAGCCCCTCCAGCTCCTGTTGTCCACTGGTATTGACCGGATCATCGCCCTCGCGCCAGGGGCTCAACATCACCAGCGTCGGCTTGGGTTGCCCCTCGAAGCCCCAGGCCTCGTAGATGGGCGGCACCTCATCGCTCAGCTGCATGCCGCGCACGCCGTGCTTCTCGATGGCGGCATCGGCATCCAGGTCACGCAGTCCTACCCAGGCCAGTTCGCCGCACTCCGTGCAGTGCACCACCGGCAGCTGATGGCGCCCTTCAGGGGGCGGGTTATCCAGCCAGGCAAAGGCCGGGTCCTCGTGGACCAGGGAACCGATACGCCGCAACTCGCGCAGCCACAGCTGCACCTGGGTAGGTACCAGCGGGAAGGCCTTGCCGCTGCGCAACTCCCGGGCCTGGGCCACCAGCGCCAGGAACGCCATCAGCACCTCGCCTCGCTGGGCCAGATCGCCCACCGAACGGAAGGCGAAGTCCTCCCGCGCCAGCTCGCGCAGCAGCTCCAGCCAGTGGGCCGGCGCCTCCTGGGTGGCCACCAGCAGCTTCTGGAACAGCGGATGCCGGCGAATCCATTCGCCCAGTGCTATCCCCCAGCGGGTGTGATCGTCCAGCTCGACAAGCGTTGCCTTGAGTACCGAGTAATGCGGCGTCCACTCTGCCCAGCGCGGATCATCGGCTTCGACCGGGTAGGTCGGCCCACCAAACAGCGCGGCCATGCGGTAAGCGTAGTGAACAGCATCTTCCCGATGCCGCGGCTCGCACTCCTCTGCCGGTGGCAGCGCCTCGACCTCCAGCTCCGGGATACGCACCACCTCGTCGACGCGATAGCGGTCCTCCTGAATCACCGCATCGTCGCTGATCGTCTCCTCGAACAGCGTACTGGCGAACTCGCAGAGCTTGTGCAGCGGCCCCAGCGTGCCCTCGTCCTCGCCGCCCGCCACGGTGGCGCTAGTGCCCACCATGCAGAGCTGGCCACGCGGTATCGAGAAGCGTTCCTTAAGGCGCCGAATCAAGCAGGCGACGTCGGCCCCCTGGGCACCGTCGTAGGTGTGCAGCTCGTCGAGCACCAGATAGCGCAGCAGGCTCGGGGCGGCCTGGTTATGCCGCCAGATGCTCACATCCTTGGGCCTTAGCAGCAGATAGTCGAGCATCTTGTAGTTGGTGAGCAGGATATCCGGCGGATCGGCCTGCATCGCTTCGCGGTTGGTGATCGCCTTGTAGGTCCACTCACCGCTGCCATCCTGGGCGGGCTCTCTTGTCAGCTCGGCATAGGTACCTGGCTCGGCGCCCTCTTCCTTGCTGGATGATGACGACATGCGTCCGGTATAGAGCCCCACTCGGACCCGGGCCCTGGGCTCACCGGCTACCATGTCGCTAAGCAGCGGTGATTTGAGGATCTCCTCGGCGAAGCGCCCCGCCTGGTCCGCGGCCAGGGCATTCATGGGGTAGAGGATGATCGCCTTGATGCCATCGCGCTTGCCCGCCTGGTGCATCCGCAGGCAGTGATCCAGCACCGGGTAGAGGAAACACTCCGTCTTGCCCGAGCCGGTGCCGGTGGTGACCAGCGTATGCAGCGGCTGGTTGTTACCGCGCGTGGTCAGGCGGCGCCAGCTGGTCGCCTGGTGGCGAAACGGCACATAGGGAATCTCGATATCGAACAGGCCCGAGATATCCCCCGAATCCAGCCGAAACGGCCGGCGGACTTGTACCCAGGGCCCCTTGAAGAGGCCATTCTCGGGGTCATTGAAGAAGGCCTCCAGAGCCTTCTCGGTAGCGTGATCGCGCAGGCGGAAGGTGGCCTGCAGATAATGCAGCACCTGCTTGCGGACTTCCTGGGCTAGCGTGGCTGGCAGCATGTATTACCCCTATATCCCGATGCCGCTTTTCTCAAGACAGCGCCTGTTCGTAGGCCTGCTGGATGATCGGCAGGACCACCTGGATATGCTCTTCATTGGAGACCCAGCTATAGACGCCGCTCAAGTTGCCATGGCGGATATAGCTCCACTGGTGGGTCGGATCGACAGTTTGCGCCAGCTCCGGGTCAAGCTCTTCCTGTTCGACGGACATGATGAGCCCCAGGTAACCCGAACGGGGAACTACCTGAAGAAAGCCGCTTAGGGTGTAAAAGGTCACGTTCTTCTTGCTTACGATGGGTGTGATATCGTCGCCCATGGCCAGCACCACTTCCTGCAAGGCGTCATAGAGCTTCACATTACCCTTCCCAAGAACCCCCTCGATGTCATACTGGTTTGAGCGTGCCTGACGGTCCCTTAACTCGTACTCGGCAACCAGCTTGCTATCGACATCCAGCGCAGACCAGATATTGAGCGCCTTTTTGACCAGCTCCTCACCGCGCTCCCGAATCTGTGTCTCGGTCCATACACCCTGATCTTTCACATAACGGTTGAGGCGAAGCGGACTGTCATTGAATCCGTTTTCAATCGACTTTTTCTCCTCGAAACTTTTATCGCTGTACTCCGGGTTGTATCCGGTAAGCGTCAGATTTCCGAGCCGGTGAACCCACTTCTGCTGAACTTCCCGCCAGCCGTCACCCAGCATATTCTGCCAGTCGACACGAAGATTTTCATTTTGAGGCATGATGTGCTCGATCGAAAAGTTGCTCGTATCGATCTTCTCCTTGCTGCCTCTATTCTCAATATTTGACAGCAGAAACTTGAGGATGCGCAGCCCATAAAGCTCATGGTTTTTCAGCGCATACTCGAACTCTGAATTTGATGGGAATCGGCTGTTACGCCTGAAGCGAGCCAGTGCCACCATGAGAGTTTCGAGGGGCTCCTCTAGATCAAGCTGCTGTGCCAGATTAGCAAAGATATTACCAAGAGAGCGCGTCTGCATTCCGCAGACCTGACGCCTCAGCAGGTAGCTTTCCAGATAGCCAACTGCCTGGATAAAATCAGATTTATTTAACGTGCTTTCTCCACCATGAGGCGAATAGGCCTCGTACAAGCGCATAACGGTAGGTGACACGACTTCTGCCAGTGAGCGAAGCCGCTTAAAGGCTTCCAACAGCGGCTTGTCTTGCTCTGCACCAAACATGAAGGCAGCGTGACAGCGCGCGAGCTTCAGCAATCGCTTTAGCGCCTTCTCAGCGTCCTGCTCCTCCAACTGCTCAGAGAACCACACCTTGAAAGTAGTATAGACATCCTGGGATCTAAGCAAGGTGCTGCTGCCGGTTTCCAGCGTCAGGAAGTCCTGCATGAAGCGATCAAATCGGTAACTTCCTTCGCTTCCGAAAAGCTGCTCCATTGGATACCAGTATTCAAGATACAGCCGGGTCTGCGCTTCGTACTGCTGACGCATCAACACATAGTTTCGAATGAGATCGGCTTGGCTAAGGTCCACCCCGGTCGAGTTCAAGCTCTCGAAGATGGCCTGCGGGTCGTCCTGCCCCTGTTGCAGCACAACCTCAACGACCTTGAGTTTCTGAAAACCCTGAAAAACCTTTTCGATTGACTGGATATCAACGAGCCATTCACAAAACAACTGAAAATTTTCTACAACATTTTTGCTCAGATTTTTCTTCGGGATCTTCCCATCTATCAGAGCACACAGAGCTTCGCGATCTCCCTTGGTCAGCAGCAGTTTATAAACGGCCTCGTCTTGGCCATACTCGTTGGTGAGGAAGTACCCGCGAATTGCCTTTAGAGGCGTCATGCCAACCTTTTCCATGCCGAGCTTAGCGGCTCGGCTGGCCAAGGCAGCCATGAGAAGAGTGACGGTTGTGAGGCGCTGCTGGCCGTCGATCACCTGCCACTGGGGAATACTTGCCATGGTATGATGGTTAGGAATAAGAACTACAGAGCCAGTGAAATGGCTATCGGTACGCTGGGACGCTCCAGCACGCAAGATGTCCTGGAATAGCTGCTGGCAATGCGGCTCTTTCCAGCTGTATTTGCGCTGAAATATTGGAATCAGGAACTGCTTGGGTCCCTGAATCAGCTGGGTAAGAAATACGTCTCTAGCCTGCATCCTGTGCAACCTCGTCTTCTTTGAAATCAAACTCTACAACGTCAGCCGCTTCTCCGGCTTCAGCCCCAGCTGTGCCAGGGCGCGTGACTGCTTGCTGCCGGGGGTGATGGCATACTTGCCTGAGGCGATCCAATGGAACCGGTGTGGCTTCAACTCCCGGAGGGCGGCGGTGCGCAGCCACTGCTGCAGCCAGCTCTTCTTGCTGCGCATCTCGGCAACCGACGAGGTATGGGCTGGGTGCACCTCGATGAAGTGCAGGGTAGCGTCATGGGCCACCACATAGTCCCAACGGGCGGCGTTGGGCTGGGTGCGCGCCATGGCCCTGTCGATATCGGCACTGCCGTGGCACTGCCGCGTGTCGCGCAGCGATACCCGTTTGCGGTCTTCCGCCTTCAGTGCCTGAAGGCCCGGGCGATAGGCGCCATTTCCCAGGTCGGCCTCTATCACCTCGGGAAAGGTATCCTGCAGGCTCATTCATCGCCCCCCTGCATCACCCGGCTGATCACCTCGGAGGCTCGGCTGCTGAACAGAGTAAGGCCACCCCAGTCGGCGACCAGGTCGTCGTCATCCAGGGGGTCGAGGGAGGATATATCCCGCGTATTGACGCCACCGCTGGCTTCCGGGTGGAAGTAGAAGCTGCGCAGGGTCTTGTCGCCCAGCACCGAGCCGAATACCTCACGCATACCCAGCGAGTTGGGCAGGTCGAAGAGCTCCAGCAGGTCATCCACGCCACCGTGCTGCTGCAGGGTGCGAATCGCCCAGGCGGCCTCCAGCAGCAGCGGCGAGTGGGTGGAGATCACCACCCGGTAGCCGCGGTGCATCAGCTCCAGGCAGATCAGCAGCACCGACTGTATCGCCTGTGGGTGCAGGCCCATCTCCGGCTCCTCGATGATCACCCACTCCACGCCCTGGCGGCGCGCCGCCCCGGCCGAGGGCATCAACCAGTAGAGGCTGAACAGCAGCGGCATGAACTCGCGCTGCCCGGCGGACCAGGCCATATAGGGCAGCGTGGCCTCGCCGACGTTGATGACAATGCGCTTCTTGAGGTCGTGGACCTGCTGAGAGACGCGGGCGCCATGGAAGATGCTGGCGTCGATACGCTCGCGCAGCACCTCCTTGAGACGGCTCTTGATCGGGAACAGCTGGTTGTCCTTGCCGCCCAGCCCTTGCTCCATCAGGCGGCGCAGCTTCTCGCTGAAGCTCTTGACCACAAAAGGGTCCAGCGCCTCGAAGCTCTCGTAGCTGCGCGGGCGCCCCTGATCCAGGGTCAGCACGCGCTGGGCCGGCACGAAGAACACCGACTCCTCCTCGCGGGCGTTACTGCCGCGCAGGGCTTCCAGCTCGGCGGGCTTACCGTCCAGCGCCACACGGGTCTGCTCACTCCAGATGCCGCCCATGCCCTCGCCGAACATCAGGGTCAGCAGCGGGTCGCTGTTCTCACCGTGAGCATCGGCTTCGTAGCTGTAGCCGTAGCGCTTGAGCGTCTTCACGATGGGGCCGTGGTCCTGCAGCAGCTTGAACAGCTGCAGGAAGACGCTCTTGCCGCTGGCCTGGGGCCCCACCAGCAGGGTGAGGTCGCCAAACTCGACCTTGGCACGGTCGATCTGGGCCAGATGTTCGACGCTTAGCTGTGTCATGTCGGCTGCGCTCTCTGTTCAGTCATCACCTCAGCTTACTCCGCCATGGCCGGGGCCTCAGCCTCGGGCAGCGTAATCCCCAACCGCTCGGCGAACACGCGGTAGGCGGTGCGGTAGTCTTCGATGCGATCGACGTGGCGGAACGGCGGATAGAAGGTGCGAGTAATGGCCTGATTGCCGTTGTCGATCTCCCAGCTGACGGTCAGCGGGGAGTTGCCGTCATGGTCGGCGCGGGCGTCGCGGAGTTCCTTGCCACCGGCATCCTTGCGCTTGGTATTAGGCAGGCGCTGGCCTCGGGCATCGTATTCATCCACCTTCTCGTACTCCACCAGGGCAGAAAACTGCACGGAGTAAATCTGGATCAGCTCGTCCACCGTCAGACCAAAGCCCAGGGCAAGAAGCACGTCCAGCTCAAGTTCGGCCTGTCGCCTATCCAGGTCGGAACGGAAAGCCACCTCACGGCTCCAGAGGGGCGAAAGTTCGGACCAATTTTTTGCTCCAGACATGGCGAAAGCATCTTGCCTGAATCCGTCCTCAAACAGGTCATGCCACAGCTCAGCGTAGTGGTTGGTCAGGCAACTCAACCGAAGCGCCCTAACTTTAATATTTGGCCAGTAAGCTTCCTCGACCAAGGGAAACGGTAGAAGAGTGTTGGCATATATATCACTTCTTCCAGCAACCCTGATCAAGAAGTCATGCAATAGGGAAAATGAATGCCCACCAAAAATCGCCGCCATAGCCGAATCATTGAATGTCAGCGATATTACGGGGTTAATATGTGTTATCCCCGGCGGCATAACTGCAGGTATCAGAGTCCGCTCATTGGCAGGCTGCCCCCGCCGACGGTAAACCAATCGTGGTTGAGCTGTCAGCGGCTTCGGCAGCCACTCCATGTCGTCCTTTTGGGGCGCCACTTGCTCAAGCCGCACATCCCCGAAGCTACGCGTAAACGCCTGGGCGTTGCGCTCCAGGCCGTAGTGCTTCAGCCAGCGAATCGCCCCTTCCACGTCCCCCTCCCAGCGGGAGAAGAACCCGAACTGACGGGCTGTGCGGGCACCGGAGCGTGACGTCTCGATACCATAGCGCTTCAGCCGCTCACCCAGCAGGGCCTCAAAGGCGGCCACATACTCATCGGCGACGGGCCAGAAACCGGGCTGCCAGCCGCTATCGGTTTTGGTCGGTTTCTGCGGCTTGGGCCATTCAGGAATGGCATTATAGAAGGCGGTGAGGTCGCCATTTTCGTCACCGGGACGGTAGACGGCACGGGGCAGGTAATCGCTGGGAATAGTCTCCAGGTCGATGATGGCATCGTAGTGCCCATTGGCCGTGCAAACGGTGCGTGGCGTCTTGTTAAAGGGGTTACCCACATAGAAGTGCGGGCCGGACACTACCCACTCGTTGGCGCTGGCAGGCTGAAAGCTGGGCTCCTGCTGGCGGGTGATCATGCCATCTCGCTGTGCGTTGGCCTCGTGGAGCATTTCCGTAGCCATGTACTGCCCCTTGAGATCTCCCAACCGACTTGGCGCCTTGGCGAACTTTTCCAACACCTTGAGCAACGGTCGGCTATGCACCTGGGGGAGGCGTGCCTGAAGCGGCGGAGTCTCGGCCTCCTCGAAGAGCCTGACGAAAAGCCCTAGCTCTCTTTCCGTGATGTTCAGGATACGCTCGGGATGACCCCGTGTTTCCCAACCACCTTTGTCATCCTTAAATCCCGGTATTGGCTGAACACTTTCAACAACAGCTTCAGATCTTTCGACTGTGGTGGGATCCGCCAGATTAGAAATATTGAAAAAACTGACTTCCCCAGGCTCCCCAACAAAAACATTGATGCTAAACCGTTCCTTTGCATCCACATCAGAAAACAACGGAAGACCGTTGTGGTGCTGGTAGTGTGCCCTTAGCCTTGGATAGTAGGCCTTTCTAAGCTTCCCGCCATTTGGGTCATCAAACACTCCTTCCGGATGCAGCAGCCCTGCAATCCCATACTCTCCCAGCAGCCCCCAACTCCGCTCGATAAAGTTCTTGTAGAGATTGGTCTGCACCCCCGCCAGCGACGGGTAGAGCGTGGCATCGTTGAGGAAGACGTTACTGCCCTCCCCCTGCTCGAAGGCGGTGCGATAGGTCAGGCGGCGTTGCTCATCCTGGAGCAGCTTGGGCCGTTCGCGGTTATAGGTGGCAGACTTGGCATCGCGCACGCCCAACAGCGGCTCGAACTCGCTGAGCAGCGGCGCATCCTTCCATGTCACCTTGAGCCAAGGCGGATTACCGAACATCAGGTCGAAGCCTCTGGGCTCTGGCTTGTCTTCCAGCTGCGGCCCCAGGATCTCGGTAAAGATCAGCTCCCAATGGTGGTAGTGCTGCTCGGCGGCCGTGGCGCGGCCGACGCCGAACCAGGGCACCAGCTCACTCAGGTGGGCGGCATCGGGCAGCTGGGCCTGGCTGGCCTGGAACAGCGCCTCCAGGTCGATATCCTCGCCGAGCTGGATATCCAGCATGGCGCGGGTGGCCAGGTCATCGGTACCGATCCCCAACAGTACCTCGGCGGCGGCCAGCCAGGCCTCGCGGTTGGGCAGCGCATCGGCCTTCTCCAGCGGCCAGAAGTAGAAGCTGCACCAGCTGTCCATCAGCAGGCGCAGGCGCTGAAAGGCACCGGACTCGGCCTCCAGCTTCGCCTTCAGGCGTTCCTGATGGCGCAGGCTGGGGCCGGGACGCAGGGCTTCCACGTCATTCTGTGGAGTGGGCCAGACGCTGGCGGTACAGGCGGAGTGGGCCAGCGCCTGGTGACGCTCGGCGGCGTAGTCGGCCCACAGCGCGTCGATGCGCTCGCTCAGCGCCTCAAGGCGTGCCAGCTCCTCCGGAGAGAACTTCTCCTTCACCTGGTGGTTGCGCCACTGCTTGATCTGCTCGCACTCCTCCGGCCAGTGCTGCTTCATCAGCTTGTCGGTGGCAGTAGGCGCCATGTCCTCGTCCCACACCAGGAAGTGGTAGATCTCACCGGGCTGGCGGGCCTCGCCGGGCTTGAGCTGGCGCGGCACCTGGGCGTTCTTGCCGTAGTGCTTGCCGGCCCCCAGCTGCCCCTTGCTCCATACGCTGCGCCGGGCGCCGATCAGGCTGTTGCCGGCGCGCAGGCGCAGGCCGAACCAGGGTGTGGCCGCGGGCCGATGGAGCGGCTGGCTGTCCTCGCTACCGGCGACTTCCTGCAGGCGGTGAATGGTGGCCAGCCACAGCGAGAGCGCCCCCAGCTCCACCGCCACCGGGTTGAGGTCGACCCCGTAGACGTTGTGCACGGCGATGTAGTGGCGCACCCGGCGCAGCTCGTCCTCGTAGTCGCTGGGGTCGATGCTCTGGCCGAGCTGCTTGGTCTTGAGATCCAGGTAGCGGTGCGCCAGCTGGTCGATGGCCTCCACCAGGAAGGCCGCCGAGCCCATGGCCGGCTCGCAGACCTTGAGCGACAGCACCTCGTCGGCCTGCTCGGGCGTGAACTCCTTCAGGCGCTCCTTAAGGGCCTCCTCCACCAGGGTGCGGGTAAGTACCTCCGGCGTGTAGTAGGAGGCACTGTTGACGCGGTCGACGCCGTTGAGGTGGAGGATGAAACTTCCCGTTTTGTAATAGCGCGTCTTTTTCGTGCGATGCTCCAGCACCACCTCGCCATGTTTGAAGTCATCCTCACGATGGCTTGGTACAAACCAAGTAGCCACCTTGGGATCCACGGCATTATCAAACATCGGCTTGATGGTCTTGCCCTGCTTGATCTGCTGGTGCACCTGGATGAGGTCTTCGGTGGCGAAGAACCCCTTGTAGGAGAGCAGCCCCTCGTAGACCGAGCCGAGCTGCACGATGCCAAGCTCGGCGTAGTTGATGCGCCCGATCCGCTTGCTCTGCTGGGTGGTGCCGAGACTCAAGCAACGGATCACCCCGTGGAGAACCCGATTGGGCAGCTTGACGCGGCTGAGAAGCGGCGTGGCGGCGGGGTCGAATAGTGTGGCCGTAAGCGGTTCGATGCTGAAGAGCTTGCCGGGGGTGTAGCCGTCACGGCGGCCATCGGCCTGGCGGGGTTGGGCCTCCTCAAGCGCCAGCTGCTCGCCGCCGGGGCTGCCGAACAGGCTCGCCTGGCTGGGCAGGCGGCCGAACTGCGGGCTATCGCTCTCGTCATCCTCCTGGGCCAGGCCCTCGCGGGCCGGGTCAAAGCCCTCGTAGATCAGCTGGAAGAGCCTCTCCAGGTGCTCGGCGATGTAGGTGCCCTGCTCGGTGGTGGTGCCGGGCTCGTTGGCGTCCACCAGGTCACGCAGCGCCTCCAGGCTGTAGCCCAGGCGGTAGACGTCGTCGTTGATGGGCAGGATGCCCAGCTCGCCACCTCGGGCCTCGGCGTAGAAGCAGAACAGCAGGCGGTAGACATAGATCAGCGCATCGTGGCGCAGCTGCTCGGCGTTGATCTCGCGGCTGCCGTCGGGCAGCGGCGCCTCGCGCTCGCTAAGCTGGCGATAGCCGAGGTTGCTCTGGCGGCGTGCTTCCACCCAGCCGTTGGCGATGGCCTGGATGGCGTCGCGCACCGCGCCCTGGAGCTTTTCCGAGACGCCGTGGGTGCTCTTCAGGCTGCCCTCGCGCAGGCGCTCGTGGAGTACCTCGTCGCTCTCGCCCTGGGGGGAAAGCGCCTCGATGGAAAGCAGAGCACAGATCGCCTGGAAGGTCTCGGCCTGGCGGCGGCCGTAGGCCTCCTCCAGGTCGATCCACAGGTAGCGCCCCTGGGCATAGGTCTGGGCGTCGAACAAGTAGACCCGGGCGCCGGCCAGCAGCATCGCCCAGCGGGGGGCGTCCTCCTGCTTGAAGAGGAGCGCGATGGCCTTCTCCCAGCTCTCCTGCAGGGTGGGCAGCTCCTCGACCAGACGGCTGGGGGCCTGCACCGGCTGCTCCAGCGGCTCCTCCTCGCTGTCACCGCCGGAAAGGCAGAACGGCGCCTGCAGGATCACCAGCCAAGGGCGGTTATGGCGGTTGAGGCGCAGCAGGGCCGGCAGCTGTTTCTTCTCAGTGGGCAGCTCCAAGGCAAAGGGCTCGGGACGATAACCCAGGGCATCGAGCAGTGCCGGGTGCCAGGCATCCAGTTCCTTGACGCCGGCGCGGCTGCGCAGCTCAGGCTCGGAGAAGTCAAGGGCCGCAGTCTTGGCCTTGAAGTAGCTATCGCCCAAGGCCGCCAGGCGGCGCGGGGCGGACTGGCTGCCCTCGTCTTTCCAGGCCTTGGCCTGCTCCCGAATGTCCTTGGCGAAGCCGTTCTTATCGGCCAGATAGTGGGCGGCGTAGTAATCGCCAACGTTCTTGATTGCGTTATCCAGCGCCATCACTTAACTCCTTCCACGACCAGCACCAGCCGGGTGGTGGGCTCATCCGTCGCCCGGTAGTGGGCTCCCATCCAGTGCTCCTTGCGGTCCTCCAGGTATTTCTCCATCTCCTCACGCTTGTTGCGCAGCTGGGTGGCGCGCTTGCCCTCCGGCGGCAGGCCGGCGAGCTGCGCGTCGATGCGCGCAGCCCAGCGGGAGAACCAGTCGTCCAGTCGTTGGGTTTCCTCTTCCACACGCGGCCAGATCTCGGCACGACGCCGATCTTTAAGATTCTTGAGGTGATAGAGGCTCTGGTCGACCGCCGAGCCCAGGAAGCTTTTCATCAGATGCTCGGGCAGACTGCCTTGCTTGCCGGTGTTGGTGAGCTGGTCGAACTTGACCTCGGCCAGCGCCTCCTTGAGCGGACGAACGCGGAACCTGCCGCCCTTGCGGAAGGAGACCGCATGGGGGTCGACGATCAGCGGCGTACCCGCCCGGGAGCTGACCTGGCCGACGAAGCAGAACAGCAACTCGCCAGGCTCCAGCCAAGGTGAGGTGATGAGCGGTGCCTCGCCGCGGGCCTGGAGCATCATCAATCGCTCGGAGAGCCACTTCATCACCGGGTGCTGTTCGGTCAGCAGCAGCTCGCGGGACCACTGGCCCTTTTGAGCAAGCGCAGCCTGGATGGCGGCATTGGCTCGTTTGGAGCTCTCGGTGAAGAAGAGCTGCCTCTCTACCGGCCAGGCCTCCTCGGGAATCGCCGAGGCACCATAGACCATCTCGCTGTCTACCCAGGGGGCGCCCAGGCGACGGGCCACTTCGCGCGGCGGGGTAAAGATCAGCTGCTCGGCAGTCTTCTCCAGGCCCGGCCAGTCTCGGTTCTCCGCCTGCAGGGTTCGGTAGCCGTCTTCGAGGAACTCGGCATTGCTGAGCAGACGAATGCGCGAGTTGTCTTTCACGCCGGTCGGCTCCTCGGCGTCGGCAGCGGCTGTCTCGCCGTCGTCATCCCCGAGCAGGAAGTCGAGGAAATCGTCATGCCCCTGGGCCGAGGCGTCATGCAGCAGGGATTCGAGCTCACCGGCCTCGCCGTTGCCGCCCGCCTCCAGTTTCTGCAGCAGGGCCCCATCGCCGCGCACGATGCCTTCGCCGATGGTCTCCTCCTCGCGCTTGGCGTCGTAGAGCTTGAGCACGCTCTCGCCGGTGCGGGTGGAGCGGTTGATCTCCTCTACCTTGTCGACCAGGCGCTGGAAGATCTCGCTGTCGCCCTCCAGCAGGCCCTCTCGGGTCTCGACCATCAGATAGCGGATGATGGGCGGATACTTCTGGCCAAAGCGGTCGATACGACCGTTGCGCTGGATCAGGGTGATGATCGACCAGGGCAGGTCATAGTGGATGACGTGATGACACTGGTGGTGCAGGTTAACGCCTTCCGAGGCGACATCGGTGGCCAGCAGCAGGCGCACCTCGCTGGTGCCGGTGCCGAAAGACTCCACCGCGGCGGCCAGAGCGCTGTCGGACATGCCACCGTGGATGGCGGCGATGGTCTGCTTGGCCTGGTCCTGCTCCTTGTCGGAGAACTTGAGCTTGAAATGACGAGCCAACGCCGGCGCCAGGGCCTGCTGAGTCACACGACTTTCGGTGAACATCAGCAGGCGCGGGCTATCAGCCCCACCGTCCCAGCCCATGGCCTCCAGCTCCCGCACAAGCGCCTTGAAGCGGGCGCTCTCGGTGATGGACAGCTGCTCCAACTGGCGAGTGAGGAGTGCAAGCTCCTCGATTTCGGGGGAGCCGGGATCCTGGCGCTTGATCTGCGCCAGACGCTTGCTGGCTGTGGAGAGGCAGGCCTCGGGGCTTGAGAGGAAGGCCTTGTACATGCCCCAGCTGACGATGGCCTGGCTCTCGATCTCCTTGTCGAGCACCCGTTGACGAATATGCGCCAGCTGATGGTAGACACCCTCCTCGGCCTCGCTGGCATGGGCGGTGGTCTGCTCCAGCGGCACCACCTGGCGCTCGGAGAAGTTGCTGCCCGCCTCGGCCTTCACGTCCTCCTTGAAGCGCATCAGGAAGAAGGGAGCGATGTCTCTTGCCTCGTACTCCTGGAGATTGGGGTCCGGCACCGCGGAGGGGTCGAGCAGGCTGATCAGGCGGCCGAAGGTCTCGCGCTTGCCGTTATGGGGCGTGGCGGTGGTCAGCAGCATGCTGTTAGTGCGCCGCGATAGGCGCCGCGCCAGGCGGTAGCTGAGGTGGCGCTCTGGATTGCTGCCGCCGGAGACGTTATGTGCTTCATCGATCACGACCACGTCCCAGCGGGTATTCTCCAGGAAGTGAGCGTAGCGGCCGATGTCCTTGAGCGTATCGATAGAGATAATGATGCGCTGGTAGACCTCGAAGGGGTTCTTGGAGGCCGGGATCTTGAGCTGCAGCTTGGAGAGCGCATCGGAGTCCATACGGACCAGCGGCAGGGCGAAGCGGTTCCACAGCTCCGCCTGGAACTGCGAGAGCATCGACTTCTTGGCCAGCACCAGGATGCGGTTGCCCTGCCCTCGCCTGATCAGCTCGCTAAGGATCATGCCAACTTCGATGGTCTTGCCCAGCCCCACCTGATCGGCCAGTAGCAGCCGTGGACGCAGCTGGTGGAGAGCCCGGTGCACTGCCTCCTTCTGGTAATCCATGGGCGTGAAGGCGCCCATGTCCTCGAAGTGGGGGGCCGGGTCTGTCAACGGCATCTGGCGCAGCTGGGCTTCGAGAAACAATCGGGAGCGTGAATAGCCGTTGGAATCGTCACGCACCAGGGCCGTCTCGCGCGGGTTGACCTCCTTGATGCGGTCCAGTTGGGTGAGGAAGGCGGCCTCGTGGCCGCGGTTGAGATCATCCACCCCGGTACAGAAGACGATCTGGTGCTGATAGCTGCCCGCGGCATCCACCCGCGAAACGAGCCACTCCGCATCGCGACACACGACGCGCATGCCAGGGGTAAAGACACTGCCCATGCTGTTCCTTCCTTGTCCGCTGCGTAACGGCCCGCCGAATCTCGGCAGAGTCCAAGCTCTGAGCCCTTCAGGCCATGACCGCACTTCGTGTTATGGGCTGAATCATACTCAGCCGACTTTGCTTTCATCCTAACGGCTCACACGGGTAGGTGCAGCCCTTGTCGCCACTACCATGGCCGCAGCACCTGACCATACTGTCGGTACCCTACGACATGCGGTGTCGCACCGTACAACAGGCGCCGACTTGAGGGGGCTCTGTCACGGCTGATACAACACCAGGACAAGAACAATCGGTTGGGACGACGGGAATCAGACGCAGGGAGACAGTATGGGGCAGCTGACACAGATCCGTGAAGCCATCCGGGTGGAAGAAGATGCCCAGCGCAGCACCTACATCTTCAAGGTGGCACGGGCAAGACGTATCAGTGGGCGCATCGCCGTGGTCAAGGTGACGGCAGAAGATGACCGTCGCAATAGCGACACCCTGAGCGAAAGCCTGGAAGGAGCCAATACCTGGTGGCCGCTGGATGGGCCGCATAACGGTGAAGCGAGGGTGCTTTCGGTCTTTCCCGAGGACAACGAGCTGCACATCACCGCCGTCAGGGGTGACTTGCCCGATGAAGAGAGCCGACTGCGAATCTACCCGCCCAACTTCATCGAACCGGTACGCCTACTCTACTACGACCAGCGCTACCAGGAACTCGGCCTCACCATACTGCGCTCCCTGGATAGCCGGCCCCCTCAGGACGAGCGAAGCCTGCCCAACCCGGCCCCCCTGACCCTTCGAGCCCAGCAGCGTGAAGCTCTGAAGCTTCCCTATCGCAGCCACTCCCTGCTCATCGGCCCACCCGGCACGGGCAAAACTTACACTCTGGCAGCGATCCTCGCTCAATTCCTGATCCATGAGCCAGAGCAGCGCGTCCTGCTGATCTCCAACAGCAACGCCGCCGTGGATGATGCGCTGGTAAAGGTGGACGAAGCACTGGAAAAGTTGGGCGACGGTCAGCGCAAATCACGCTCGGTACGCATCGGCAAGAACTTCACCATGGCTCGCCATGAAGGCCGTGAACACCTTCTCCCTTCTAGCCAGGAACTCACAGACAAGCTGAAGACGCTGGAAAAACGCAAGCCGGAGCAGCGTGATGCGGTGGGTTACGACAGTTGGCTGAACCAGTATGAGAACGTTCGCAAGGAGATCGACGATCACACCAAAGCCCTGATGCAAAAGCGTCAGCTGGTGGCGACCACGGCGGCCAGCGCGAGCTTCCGGTTTGAAGCGCTCTATAGCCGATTCGACCTGGTGGTATTCGATGAGGCCAGCCAAGTTTCCCTGTACCAGACGATCGCCTTGTTGCCGCTAGGCAGGCGATATCTGTTCTGTGGTGATGACCGCCAGCTGCCGCCGGTCTGTGTCGCTCACCAGAACACACAAGCCCAAAGGTGGGTGGGAAAGTCGATCTTCAGCAAGCGAGAGAAGTTTCCCTCCTCCTCCATCATCCAGCTAGATGAGCAGGATCGCATGGTGCCCAAGATCTGCAAGCTTATCAGCGAGCAGTTTTATGCTGGGAAGCTGAAGACAGCTGACCAAGGGAAAGGAGAGGTCCGCAAGAAGTGGCACATGATTCGCAAGAGGCTGAACGCCACCTACCAAAGACCCATTGAGGTGGTGCTGGTTGAGGGGGCGGCGACCTGGAGAAAGCGCTTCATGGGTGAGGTGCGAGACGCATCTGCTGACAAAGCGATTGAGATTTATCAGGCGTTGAGGGAAGAGCGAGAGAAGCTCGAGTCTGACATCATGATCCTGGCACCACTTAACTCCCAACTTCGCCTGATACGCCAGAAAGCGAAACAGGCTGGCATAAACGGCATTCCTTGCACGACCATCCATAAAGCCCAAGGGCAGGAATACCACACAGTAGTTATCGACGTGATCAACCTATCAGGGACTAACAAGTTTCTCTCAGAAATATTATCCAAGGAACTGATCAACGTCGCCTTCAGCCGAGCCAAGGCTAGGTTGATCATTCTTGCCCACGAAAGTGACCTCGAGTCGACATACATCAGGGCTGCCTACCAAGCCAGCCAACCACAGCCACCAAAAAAGGACTTTTTCATTCCCGAAGGGACCCCCGACATTCAAGCGCATGCTCCGATTGGCGACCACAATATCAACACGGTTAAGGGGAAGCGATTCAGCCTGACGCTCAAAATGGTAATCAAGTTCTGATCGAGCCTGTCAGGCTCAAGGACCGTTTCCTAAACGTAATAGTGTATCCCGAAGAAAGGGAGGCCAGTTACGCCCTTTCCATCGTCAATGGCGAGTAAAAGCCACCTATCAATACATCCTTTCCGGAGATAAACGATAAACTCCTAAGCCAAAGGTTAAGAGTAGTATCTCGGATGTTCAATTGACCCATCGGAGCTATCCTTTGATAGCCGCCCGAGGGCTTCTCCGTCAATTCATCCAGGAGCATTGCCGTGGACATCAGGCTTCATAAGCAAGCCGCTACAACCCCGAAGATCCGCGCTGAGATCCAGGCGGCTCCCGCTCACATTACCGATACGGTGCTGGCGGAGCGCTTTGGTGTCAGTGACATGACGATACGTCGGTGGCGGCACCGCGATGATGTCTATTATCGCCCCCACACCCGTAACAATCTCAAGGCAACGCTCAACCACGAGCAAGAAGAGGTGCTGATTGCGGCACGCAATTTCTTCGTCTCGGGCTCGACGACCTGCTCGTCGTCGCCCGGGAGTTCTTGCACCCCACGCTATCCAGAGCGGCACTCCACCGGATGTTGAAACGCCGCCAGGTGCTCACCTTGGCCCAATTGGCTAAGAGGGATCAGGAGGGCAAGAAGGAAACGCTCAAGCCCTTTCGAGACTAAGGACCGGGCTACCTCCATATCGATATCAAGTATCTGCCGCAGATGCCTGATGAGACGCAGCGCCGCTATCTGTACGTTGCCATCGACCGAGCTACGCGCTGGAACAGCACGGGTTCCAGGCCTTGATGAGCCGCAAGGGGAACTGCTGGGACAATGCTGTCATGGAGCGCTTCTTCGGCTCACTGTAAAGCGAATGGCTGGCTGGCCAGCGATACTGGAGCCGACAGGCCGCACGCAGGGACGTGATCGAATACATTGAGATGGAGTACAACAGCTGCCGGCTCCATTCAACCCTGGGCTACTAGACGCCGAGGGAGGTTGAATTGGCAGGTGCGGCTTGAAAATGTGTCCGCTCTAACTTGACCAGAACAAAGAATATGACAGTCATATTTGAGAATATTGAACGGACCTCCCGGGAGGAGTCCTCCAAGTCGCGGCCCGCTGTCTCACCCTTGATGACCTCGATCTTTCATGCATGCTGATATTCAGGTACCAAAGGGCATAGAAGACGAAATTGATCTCTGGGCCAAGGGTCGGCTACAGCCGAGGAGTGAGAGAGCACCATTGACGTTGCCGAGGGATAGGCTGGCACCTGTCCACGGCCCGCCGCCACAGCTGGTGAAGGAGGGCTCAAGGGGCTGAATGGCGCGGCCTCCCATAACAAAATCGCCTGGGGGACTGAGTGGGGGGGGCTGGGGGTGAGCAGAAATAGAAAAAAGCCGCTGATTTCTCAGCGGCTTTCTCAAATTCTGTGGCGGAGGGGGAGGGATTCGAACCCTCGAAGCCTTTCGACTTACACACTTTCCAGGCGTGCTCCTTCGACCACTCGGACACCCCTCCGCATTGTCATCCCGAGAAACATGATGCCCGCGTTGCGCGGTGCTTATCCCTCAAGACGGCGCATACTTTATCGTCTTAAGTTCTCGATTGCAAGCCGTTTTTCGGCTTACACCAGATTCGTCGCGTGGCAGCTCAAGACCTGATGGCGAAGCGGCGCGATGGCGTCAGCGTGCTGCGATGGGAGGTTCGCTGGCCAGCACGGCGTAGTCACCCCTGGCTTCCAGGCACAGGGTGTCGCCGCACCACAGCTGCTGGACCAGGGCTATGCGCCCCTTGCCGCGTTCCGCCAGGCGCTGCTCCAGCGCCGCTTCGGCGCCTGTTTCCCTGCCGACCTGCCCGGCACTACCCTGCCCTGCCGCACCACTGGCATCAACGTCTGCAGCACTGCTCACCTCGGGTCGGCAGATCAGGCGGTAATCGCCGGTCACCGGTGCGAGAAAGCGCTGGCTGGCCTCGGCCACCACCACGTCGCGGTTGTAGCCTCGACGTCGCAGCCACAGGGTGGTCCAGCACCAGCCGAGCAAGGTTGTCTGGGCGGCCAGCGAGCCGCCAAAACCGGTGCCCTTGTCGTTGAGGTTCGGGGTCAGGGCAAGCTCCCAGCGCAGCGACTCCTTGTCGCGCGCCATGCGGGTGATGCCAAGCGACCCGACCAGGGGGATGGCCTCACCCAGCCAGTCGAGAAAGGCCCCGGGGTCGTCCTCGCCTCCCTCGGGCGGCAAGACGGGTCGAGGGTGGGCCGTGCCAACGCGTCTGATCAATTCATCCATGAGGGGTTAGTCCCAGCGCTCGACAAAATCCTCACTATCGTGACAGGCGATGGGCTTGTGGCGGCCACCGAGCTGGCCGATGTAGATAAAGGCGACCAGTTCGTCGTCGTCGCCGAGCCTGAGGCCCTTGCGCACGGTGTCGTCGAAGGCGTACTTGCCGCTGCGCCACATGGCGCCGAGCCCCAGGGCGTGGGCGGCCAGCAGGATGCCGTGGGCAGCGCAGCCGGCGGAGATGACCTGCTCGATCTTCGGCACCTTGGGCACGTCCGGGTCCACCTTGGCGACGACGCCGATGATCATGGGTGCGCGCTTGGGTTTCATTCGGGCGCTGTTGAGGCACTCGTCTGTCGCCTTGGGGTCTTCGCGAAATTCGGCCTCGGCGAACAATTCACCCAGGCGGTCGAGCCCCTCGCCGGAAAACTCGATAAACCGCCAGGGTCTGAGCTCCTTGTGGTCCGGTGCGCGCAGAGCGGCGCAGTAGATCGCCTCGAGCTGCTCACGGCTGGGGGCCGGTCCCATCAGCTTGCCCATGGAGCTGCGCTCGTGCAGCAGTGTCATTGCATCCATCGTGTCACTCCAGAGGGCCCGAGCCCTGTCACTGTTCAGCGATCGAGAATTCTTCGCATTACCCTACCAGATCAGTCGGGTATTGTCTGTGGCGCTATCGCCCGTAGTCATTGCCGACTACTGGCGCGCCAGGCGCAGCGGCGTAGGCGGCGCCTCGCCGGGGGTACCACGCCAGGGGCTGATGTCGAGACCACCGCGGCGCACGTAACGTGCCAGCACCAAGAGCCGTTCTGGGCGAGCCTTGTCCATCAGGTCCATGAAGATATGCTCGACGCAGTGCTCGTGGAAGTCCTGATGCTGGCGATAGCCGACGATGTAGCGCAGAAGGCCTTCGCGATCGAGCCGGGGACCGCGGTAGCGGATCATCACGCTGCCCCAGTCGGGCTGACCGGTCACCGGGCAGTTGGACTTGAGCAGATGGGACGTCAGCGCTTCCTCGACGATCTCGTCACTGACCGAAAGGTGCTCCGGGCTCGGCGTATAGTCGCTGATCTCGATGTCCTGATCGTCGATGCACTCCCCCGGCAACGGGCGCGGGTTGAGCTCACTATCGTCCACCGCCAGGATCTCCACGCTGAGCTCGGCACCGGCGGCCTCGCTCAGGTCGCGCTTCAGCGTGGAGATCAGTTCGTCGTGGCCAGCAAAGCGGGTCTGATTCAGGCTATTGAGGTAAAGCTTCCAGGATTTGGACTCGATCAACCGGGGCGAGCTTGCCGGCAGGCGAAAGCGTGCCACGGCGACACAGGGCTTGCCCCTGGGCGTCAGCCAGGACAGCTCGAAGGCGTGCCATTCGTCCTCGCCGACGAAGGGCAACGCGCCCTCCTCGATCCCCAGCGGTTTGCGGTTGGCGGCGCGTTCGATGGGAAACAGAAGCTGCGCATCGTAGCGCTCGGGATAGTCCGATTCCCGCCCCAGGGGCGCATCGGTCAGGGTGTCGGGGCGGTGGTGGGGATCCCGAGGGATAGTGGACATGGCAATACCTGAACAAGAGAGAGTCCGAGAGACAAACGGCGACCGGCCGCCCGAGGCGGCCGGAGCGATCAACTGCGAATGCCCTTGCCGTTTTCCAGCATCCACAGGGCAATGGCGAACAGCACCACGATAAAGCCGAAGATAGCGGCGAGCGCCCAGCCGACCGGGATGTCGGAGACGCCAAGGAAACCGTAGCGGAAGACGTTGACCATGTAGAGGATGGGGTTGAGCATCGAGGCGCCCTGCCAGAAGGCCGGCAGCAGCGAGATCGAGTAGAAGACCCCACCCAGGTAGGTCAGCGGCGTCAGCACGAAGGTCGGCACGATGGAGATATCGTCGAACTTCTTGCCGAGCAGCGCATTGATGAAGCCGCCGGTGGCGAACAGTGCCGCAGTCAGAATCACCACCCCGATGGTCAACAACGGGTGGGCCACCTCGATGCGGGTAAAGAACAGCGACACCCCGGTGACGATAATGCCGACACCGAGCCCGCGCGCCATGCCACCGAGGATAAAGCCCGCCAGTATCACCCAGTTGGGCATCGGCGAGACCATCATCTCCTCGACGCTGCGCTGGAACTTGTTGGAGAAGAACGACGAGGCCACGTTGGAGTAGCTGTTGGTGATCACCGACATCATGATCAGCCCCGGGACGATGAAGTCCATGTAGCTGTAGCCGTCCATCTCACCGATGCGCGAGCCGATCAAGTTGCCGAAGATGATGAAGTACATCGTCATGGTGATCGACGGCGGCAACAGGGTCTGCGGCCAGATCCGGGTAAAGCGCCGGACTTCCTTGGCTACCAGGGTCCACAGGGCGATCGCGATCTGACTCGGGTTCATCCTCTCAGCTCCTTGTCGGCGTTGCCGCTTTCCACCATGGACACGAACATTTCTTCCAGTCGGTTGGCCCGGTTGCGCATCGACAGCACCCGCACGCCGTCTGCCTTGAGGGCATCGAAGACGTCGTTGAGGCACTGCCCGCGATGCACCATCACCGACAACTGGGCGCTGTCCACCTGCTTGACCTCGAAGCCGTCGATGGCGGGGGCATGATCGATGGGTTCGGCCAGATCCAGCAGGAAGGTCTCGGTGTCGAGCTCACTCAGTAGCTCGCGTACGCTGGTGTTCCTGACGATCTCGCCGTGGTTGATGATGCCCACGTTGCGGCACAGGCTCTCCGCCTCTTCCAGATAGTGGGTGGTCAGGATGATGGTGGTGCCTTCCTCGCGGTTGATACGCCGCATGTACTCCCACATGCTGCGGCGCAACTCGATATCCACCCCGGCGGTGGGCTCATCGAGGATCAACAGCTTGGGACGGTGCATCAGCGCGCGGGCGATCATCAGGCGGCGCTTCATGCCACCGGACAGCATGCGCGCACTACCATTGCGCTTGTCCCACAGGCTGAGGTCCCTGAGCAGGCTTTCCGCCCGAGGCAGGGCTTCACGGCGAGGCATGCCGTAGTAGCCGGCCTGGGCCAGCACGATATCGATGACCCGCTCGAACTGGTTGAAGTTGAACTCCTGCGGCACCACCCCGAGATGGTACTTGGCCCGGGCAAAGTCCTCATCGATATCGATGCCGAAGATCTTTACCTGGCCGGCGGTCTTCTGCACCAGCGAACAGACCACGCCCAGAGTGGTGGACTTGCCCGCCCCATTGGGGCCAAGCAAGGCATAGAAGTCGCCCTGCTGAACGTCGAGGTCGATGCCCTTTAGGGCCTTGAAGCCATTGCCGTAGACCTTGGTCAGGCCTCGAATGGACAGAGCCGGTTCGGCCATGAGGGATCCTTGGTGTCAGGGTTGAAAGCTTGGGCTTTGAAGCATGAGATCGGACGCCAAGCGCTGCACGCCTTCGCTAGCTTGCCTGTCGCGGGTGACTCGACGTTGACGGTTGGATTCGGCTTGCCCAACCCGTCGCGATCGCGCCGTGCCGAGCGACGGGATTCGCTATTCGATAGAAGGCTTAGCATATGGGGTCGGTCGGGAGCATCTTCAACCGGACAAAGCGGCAAATGCGGCGTCGACGCAAGGGGCACTCGATGGTCTTACGCCGGACTCGCTTCGCGCAAGCACAAAAAAATCGCCGATCAACGCGATGATTCGCGTCGCTCAGGCGACTGTTGCTGCTTCTGGCGATGTGCTTTCCACAGGTATTTGAGACGCTTCTCGATACTGGAGCGGGAAACGAGATTCGAACTCGCGACCCCAACCTTGGCAAGGTTGTGCTCTACCACTGAGCTATTCCCGCTTGATCGATGCAGTCCAACGATGTCTTCATCGTGTCCTGCCTGCGCTGCGAAGTGGCGTCCCATAGGGGGTTCGAACCCCTGTTCCCGCCGTGAAAGGGCGGTGTCCTGGACCACTAGACGAATGGGACGCATGGAGCGGGAAACGAGATTCGAACTCGCGACCCCAACCTTGGCAAGGTTGTGCTCTACCACTGAGCTATTCCCGCAAACGCATCGCAAATTGTACCGGAAAGTGGCGTCCCATAGGGGGTTCGAACCCCTGTTCCCGCCGTGAAAGGGCGGTGTCCTGGACCACTAGACGAATGGGACGCATTGGAGCGGGAAACGAGATTCGAACTCGCGACCCCAACCTTGGCAAGGTTGTGCTCTACCACTGAGCTATTCCCGCGCTGCGCACTACTGCCGCATTCCGGCCTCGAGATTCGAGTTGGCGTCCCATAGGGGGTTCGAACCCCTGTTCCCGCCGTGAAAGGGCGGTGTCCTGGACCACTAGACGAATGGGACGCATCCGCCTCGTCTCATCTCGAGGTGGCGCGTATGTTACTGAGCACCCTCAAAAGTGTCAACCCCGGCTGAAGGATTTCCTGCTCGATTCAGCGCCCTTCTCTATATAGGCTCTTTCTATACGCATTCGCTCTCCATCGACGCTTTAGCCACCCTCCCCTGCATCGTGGAACGCAGGAGTTGGTCAAACTGCAGCAAACGTCTTAGCTTGAATACCGAGGCTGCGACTTTGATGCTGTCGTGGGTGCCGCATCGACGCGAACCACGATGCGCAAGCCTCGACCGAACGTCACGGGAGACCGTCCATGCGCAAGAAGATCGAGAAGTCCGACGCCGAATGGCGAGAGCAGCTTACCCCGGAGCAGTACCACGTCACCCGCGAAAAAGGCACGGAACGTCCCTTTACCGGTGACTACCAGATCACCGAGGTGCACGGCATCTATCACTGCGTGTGCTGCAACGCCCCCTTGTTTGAAAACGAGCACAAGTTCGACGCTGGCTGCGGCTGGCCCAGCTTCGACCGCCCGCTGTCCTGCGAAAGCGTGCAGCGCCACGAGGACACCAGCCACGGCATGCACCGCATCGAGGTCACCTGCCATCGCTGCGATGCCCACCTGGGCCATGTGTTCCCCGACGGTCCGACCAGCACCGGAGAGCGCTTCTGCATCAACTCGCTGGCCATCGACTTTCATGAGGGGGAGTAGGCGTTGCGCCCTCCCCCGGCCTACGCCTCAGACGTCTCTCTCCCCTTGCCCCTTCCCTCCTCGCTGCAAGCCCCTGTGCCCGCCGCCAGGTGTTTCTCGGCGGGCCTGGCGCTTTTATCGCCCGGCCCTTGCGACCTCGCCTCCCACCGCGTGCGACCCTGCCCTCCATCATCTGCGACCTTGTCATCCACCGCTCGCGACATTTGCCTCGCATTTCCATAAGATGGAGAGCCATTTGCGCAACACCCTTTAGAAAAGGCAGGAGAACGAGATGCTGGGCTGGTTTCCGGGACATATGAACAAGGCGCGACGCCAGATTCTCGAGGCGCTGCCGGAAATCGACGTGGTCATCGAGGTGCTGGACGCGCGCCTGCCCTATTCCAGTGCCAATCCGATGCTGGCGAGCCTGACCCGCCACAAGCCGGTACTCAAGATCCTGTCCCGAGCCGATCTGGCCGATCCTGAGGGTACCCGTGCCTGGACCGCCCACTTCGACGCCCAGCCAGACACCCGCGCCCTGGCGGTGACCACCACCAATACCCGCGAGCTCAAGCGCATTCCCAAGCTGTGCCATGAACTGGCTGGCCAGGTGCGTGCCGACCGCGACGTGCGGGTGATGGTGATGGGCATCCCAAACGTCGGCAAATCGACGCTGATCAATGGTCTGGCGGGACGCACCATCGCCAAGACCGGTAACGAACCGGCGGTGACCAAGCGCCAGCAGAAGGTACGCATCCAGGGTCGCGTGGCGCTGACCGACACCCCGGGCGTGCTGTGGCCAAAGATCGAGGATCAGGCCAGTGCCTATCGTCTGGCGGCCAGCGGCGCCATCCGCGATACCGCCATCGACTATGTCGATGTGGCCCTGATCACCGCCGCCGAGCTGGCCAAACGCTATCCAGAGGCGCTCAAGGCACGCTATAAACTCAAGGCGCTGCCGGCTTACGAGGCCAATCCCGACGCCGACAAGGTCGAGGCCGATGGAGACGCTCGCCCGGACCTGATGGCGCTGGCCGGCTTCGACGGCCACGCCATCCTCGCCGAGATCGCCGCCAAGCGCGGTGGCCTGCGCGCCGGTGGCGAGATCGACCTGCACCGCGGCAGCGAGGTGCTGTTGCACGAACTGCGTGACGGCAAGCTCGGGCGCCTGACCCTGGAGACCCCGGAGGACATCCCGGCGCCTGAGGTAGCCTTTAACGAGGCCGCAGAAGATGCCTCGGAAGACGGCTCGCAGGATGTCGCAGAAGGCGCCTCGAAGGCAGCACCTCACCAGGGCGGCCAGGGCGAAGCGGCGAGCGACGACTAGGCCGCACGCCCGGACACCCGCCGCCCCGGCAACGCATCGACAGGACTCACCAACAACGACACTCCCGCCACGGCGGGCACGGACACACGGACCCAGCGAGACCCGCGCCATGGACACGCCCACCCTTTCCAAGTCTCACAAGCTCGACAACGTCTGCTACGACATCCGCGGGCCCGTGCTCGAGCACGCCAAGCGGCTGGAGGACGAAGGACAGCGCATCCTCAAGCTCAATATCGGCAACCCGGCGCCGTTCGGCTTCGAGGCGCCGGAAGAGATCCTGCAGGACGTGATGCGCAATCTGCCCACCGCCCAGGGCTACTGTGACTCCAAGGGTCTCTACTCGGCGCGCAAGGCGATCATGCAGGAGTGCCAGCGCAAGGAGATCCCTGGCGTAGGTATCGAGGACATCTACATCGGCAACGGCGTCTCCGAGCTGATCGTGATGGCCATGCAGGCGCTGCTCAACGACGGTGACGAGGTGCTGATCCCGGCCCCCGACTACCCGCTATGGACCGCTGCGGTAAACCTGTCCGGCGGGCGTGGCGTACACTATCTGTGCGACGAACAGGCCGACTGGGCGCCAGCGATGGACGATATCCGCGCCAAGGTGACCAGCCACACCCGCGCCATCGTCATCATCAACCCCAACAACCCCACCGGTGCGGTCTATCCCCCCGAGGTGCTGCGCGAGCTGCTCGACATCGCCCGTGAGCACAACCTGGTGGTGTTCTCCGACGAGATCTACGACAAGATCCTCTACGACGACACCGTGCACGTGGCCACCGGGGCACTGGCCAGCGAAGACCAGCTGGTGGTGACCATGAACGGTCTGTCCAAGAGCTACCGCTGCGCCGGCTTTCGCAGCGGCTGGATGACCCTGTCCGGGGCGGTGGCACGCCAGCGCGCCAACGACTTTATCCAGGGCCTGACCATGCTGGCCTCGATGCGCCTGTGCGCCAATGTGCCCGCCCAGCACGCCATCCAGACTGCACTGGGGGGCTACCAGTCGATCAACGACCTGATCCTGCCCGGCGGGCGCCTGCTGGCCCAGCGCGACATCACGGTGGAAAAGCTCAACGCCATCCCAGGGGTCAGCTGCACCACGCCCAAGGGCGCGCTCTACGCCTTTCCGCGCCTGGACCCCAAGGTCTTCAATATCCAGGACGACCAGCAACTGGTGCTGGACCTGCTGCTGCAGGAGAAGATCCTGCTGGTCCAGGGTACCGCCTTCAACTGGCCCGACCCGGACCACGTGCGCATCGTCACGTTGCCCTGGGCCGATCAGCTCGGCGACGCCCTGGATCGCTTCGCCCGCTTCCTCTCGCGCTATCGCCAGTAAGCGGTCACGTCGACGTCATCGCCGGGTGCCAGCATCGAATCCGCTATCTCGACGCTGGCACGGCGATAGCGTCATCCGCGCCCGGGCGCTTGAAACTTGTCGCTCCAGGGCTTATCTAAGCATCTGATTCCTCCCGTCGAGCCAATTGGCTCGGCAGGTTTCCTTCCTTACGGAGAATGTCGGCAATGATGAGAATCCTGCTCTTCCTGGGCACCAACCTGGCGGTGATCCTGGTGGCGAGTATCACCCTGCGCCTGCTCGGCGTGGAGCCCTACCTCAACGCCCAGGGCATCAACTTCAACAGCCTGCTGATCTTCTGCTTCGTGTTCGGCATGGCGGGTTCCATGGTGTCGCTGTTCATCTCCAAGTGGATGGCAAAGCGCTCCACCGGCACGGTGATCATCGAAAATCCCTCCAACGCCACCGAGCAGTGGCTGGTCGACACCGTCGCCGAGCTGGCCCGCGAGGCCAACATCAAGACCCCGGAGGTCGGCATCTTCCCGGCCCAGCAGTCCAACGCCTTTGCCACCGGCTGGAACAAGAACGATGCGCTGGTCGCGGTGTCCGCCGGCCTGCTCAATCGCATGCAGCCCGAAGAAATCAAGGCGGTGCTGGCCCACGAGATCGGCCACGTCGCCAACGGCGACATGGTCACGCTTGCCCTGATTCAGGGCGTGCTCAACACCTTCGTGATGTTCTTCGCCCGGGTGGTCGCCCAGGTGGTCGACAGCTTCCTGCGGCGTGACGACAACGAGGGCCTCGGCTTCTTTGGCTACATCGCCGTGGTCATGGTCGCCGAGATCGTGTTCGGCATCCTGGCCTCGATGATCGCCGCCTGGTTCTCGCGCTTCCGCGAGTACCGCGCCGACGCCGCCGGGGCCAAGCTCGCTGGTTCCGGCGCCATGATCAATGCCCTGGCTCGACTCAAGGCCGAGACCCAGATGCCCGACCAGATGCCGGACACCCTGACCGCCTTCGCCATCACCACCGGCCAGACCCGCAAGCTGATGGAAAAGCTGTTTGCGAGCCACCCGCCGCTGGATGATCGCATCCGCGCGCTCAAGGAAGCCGCCTACCGCCAGTAAGCGCACACTTGATACGCTCTCAACGCCCCCGCCCGGCCCTGCCTGGCGGGGGCGTTGTCGTTGGAGCCGGCTTTCACTTACTCCTCTCGGCACACCCAGGATCGCTTCGCCATTTGCGCGTACGCCTCGTCACGACAATAGTTAAGCAGCGTACAACGAGGCGTTCTGGCCGCACGGCCAGCGGCCTGCAACGATCTACCGAAAACACGAGGGTATGCCATGTCAGTCTCCTACTCCCTGCGCGGGGCAATCGCAGGCTCGGCGCTAGGGCTCGCTCTGGGTCTCGTCTCGACCTCGGCGCTGGCCGACAGTCAGGCGATCCTGGAAGGCGAACGCTTCCATCCTGAGGTCAGCACCCGCGGCATGGTCGCTACCAGCCACTTCCTGGCCTCCGAGGTGGCCCGAGAGGTGCTGGCCAACGGCGGCAATGCCGTGGACGCCGCCGTCACCGCAGGCTTTGCGCTGGCGGTCACCCAGCCGCGTTCGGGCAATATCGGCGGTGGCGGTTTCATGCTGATCTCCGACGAGAACAGCGATGAAGTCATCGCCATCGACTATCGCGAAAAGGCGCCCAAGGCAGCCTACGAGACCATGTTCCAGGACGACAACGGCGACGCTGTGGCCGAGCTGTCCCGCTACACCCACAACGCCGCCGGCGTACCCGGCACCGTGGCAGGGCTGGCGCTGGCGCTGGAGCGCTACGGCACCATGAGCCTGGCCGAGACCCTGGCCCCGGCCATCAAGCTTGCCGAAGAGGGCTTCGCCGTGCCCCAGCGCTTCGTCGACGGCATCGACAGCGCCAGCGAACGCTTCGAGCCCTGGGAGGCTAGCCGCGCCAAGTTCTTCAAGGAGGATGGCTCGCGCTACCAGGTCGGCGACATCTACCGCCAACCGGACCTGGCCGCCACCTTGAAGCGCATCGCCGAACAGGGCCCCCGAGAGTTCTACGAAGGCGAGACCTCCGAGCTGATCGCCGCCGAGATGGAGCGTCATGACGGCCTGATGACGCGGGAGGATCTGGCCAGCTACCAGGCCACCGTACGCGAGCCGGTGCATGGCAGCTACCGTGGCCACGACGTCTACGCCATGAGCCCACCGTCCTCCGGTGGCGCCCATATCGTGCAGATCCTCAATATCCTCGAAGACGACGATATCGGCGAGCTGGGCTTCAACTCGGCCCGCACCATCCACCTGATGGCCGAGGCAATGAAGCGGGCCTATGCCGACCGCTCCCAGTATCTGGGTGACACCGACTTCGTCGAGGTTCCCCTGGCCGGGCTGACCTCCGAGGAGTACGCCGCCGAGCTACGCAGCGATATCGCCGCCGACCAGGCCACCCCGAGTGCCGATATCGCGCCAGGCAACCCGCTGCCCTACGAGTCCAACGAAACCACCCACTTCTCGATCGCCGACGGCAACGGCCTGGCGGTGTCCAACACCTACACCATCAACTTCAGCTATGGTTCGGGCATCGTGGTCGACGGCGCCGGCTTCCTGCTCAACAACGAGATGGACGACTTCTCGGCCAAGCCGGGGGTACCCAACGCCTACGGTCTGATCGGCGGCGAAGCCAACAAGATCGAGCCGGAGAAGCGCATGCTGTCGTCGATGACGCCGACCATCGTCAAGCGCGACGGCAAGAACTACCTGATCACCGGCAGCCCCGGTGGCTCGCGCATCATCACCACCACCCTGCAGGTGCTGATGAACGTGATCGACCACGACATGAACATCCAGGCGGCGGTCAGCATGCCGCGCATCCACCATCAGTGGCTGCCCGACGAAATCCGTATCGAACAGGGCGTCAGCCCCGACACCCTGGACCTGCTGGAGAGCATGGGCCACACCGTCAGCCAGCAGGAGGCCATGGGTGCCGCCCAGTCGATCCTGATCGAGGACGGCGTCTTCTACGGCGGCGCCGATCCGCGCAGGTCCACCTCCTCGGCCATGGGGCTGTAACCTGCTGACACCCAGGCAACGCCAAGACTTGGACGCGACACACGATGGCAGTCGCAGTAGAGGATGTCCGCCACAACAGACAAGGGCCCGGCGCATGGCGTCGGGCCCTTGGGGTGTCCATGCAGCTGGTCGGGAAAGACCACTTGGGCGGCGGTGCCGTCTGCGTCAGCGGTGCCGTCTGAGTCAACGGCAATCCACTTGAAAGCCGGCCCCGGACAGCAGGGGCGCCAGCTCCTGCGCCTGGCCGACAAGCTCCAGCGTCAGGGTCGAAAACTCACGACGCAGCGGATAGCTCGCCCGACACTGATCAAAGCCCTTGCCCGGGTCATCGACGGCCATGGCTCGCAGCAGTCGATCATGATCGCGCCGCGGGTCATACATCGCCCGCATGCACAGCGCCAGCGCCTCCTCCGGCGACAAGCCGCCATCAAGTACCAGGCGTGACAGCGCGGGAGCGGGCAACAGCTCCGCGAGGGAAACCCTTTCCCCCAGCCCCAGATGGGCCACCAGCGCCTGATGGATCTGATGGGTACCGCGCAGCTTGCCGTCCAGGCTATGCCCCGCGATATGGGGCGTGGCCAGGGCGACCTGGTGCGCCAGTACCTGGTCGATGGAGGGCTCTTCCTCCCACACGTCGAGCAGTGCGGTGAGGTCATCACCGCGAGCCAGGCGTCGGCTCAGCGCCTGACCGTCGACGCAGTCGCCACGCCCGGCATTGAGCAGCAGCGTGCCGGGCGCCAGCGCCTCGATGCGCCGGGCGTCGAGCAGGTGGCGAGTAGCGTGGCGTCCCTCGCGCACCAGCGGGGTATGCAGGCACAGCACGTCGCAGCTGTCGATCAGGGCGTCCAGCTCGATAAAGTCCTGGCCGTTCTCGCGACCGGCTCTGCTGCTGGCTTCCCTCTCGGCCCGGGGCGGGTCGCACAGCCGGTGCTCGATGCCCATGGCGGCCAGACGGGCCGCCAGCCGGCCGCCTACATTGCCGACGCCGACGATACCCACGCGACGCTCGAGCAGCAACTGGCCACGACGCTCGCAGGCCAGCATCAACGCCGACAGCACGTAGTCCACCACCGGCTCGGCATTGCAGCCCGGGGCGCTTGCGAAGGTGATGGCATGGCGCGCCAGGGCGGCCTGGTCGACATGGTCGGTGCCAATGGTGCAACTGCCGACAAAAGACAGCGGCGAGTCCTTGGCCTTGGTGGCCTCGATCAAATCGGCGTCGAGACGCGTGATCGAGCGAATCACCAGGGCATCCACATCGGCCAGGCTGTCGGCGTCGATCTCGCGCCCCGGCCGGCGGCTGACCTGGCCAAGCGGCGCAAAGCAGGCATCGGCGGCGGGCACGTTGGCATCGACAAGAATCTTCATGGGGTTCCCCGGGTCGCAGGTATCGGGCTCCCGGTCATGCAACCGGGCTATTTGTGGATTAGCCTCAAGGGCTTACAATGCCCATGATAACCATAATGGAAACACTGCAAAGGCTTTATCAGCGTTTCCAGAAACGGAGCCGGCGCCCGCCCTCCGTAGCCACCAAGTGATATGACGGGAGTCGCCGTGATCGTCCGCTGGGAAACCGACCATGACTATGTCCTCGTGCACGTGCACCAGGACATGTTCGGCGACTGGATTTTCAGCCGTGCCTGGGGCCAGATCGGTACCCAGTTCGGCGGGCTCAAGCATCAGCTGGCCGATGACTACGGTCAGGCAATGATGTGGCTGGAAGACGAGAAGACCATCCTCGGATCGCGAGGTTTCACCAAGGTCCTGGAAGCCGACGACCATAGCCCGGAAGGCCGTGAAGCCATGGGGCAACTGTCACTGCTGGACGAGCACTGAGCATGGCGGACACCTCCCCTGCCAGCCTGGCTCCCCGACTGCGTGCCCTGCTGGAGAGCCTGCCCGACAGCGCCCTGCCGATCACCTACCAGCAGGCCGCCGAGGCTCTAGGGCTCACCCCGCCACGCACCATCCGCCGGGTGGCCGAAGCCCTGGAAATCACCATGCGCGAGGATGTCGCGGCCGAACGACCGCTGATCGCCGCCCTGGTGGTCAGCCGCCAGGCACCCCAACTGCCGGGCCCCGGCTTCTTCGAACTGGCGGTGGCACTGGGGCGTCTTGACGAGGAGCCGACCTCACATCTCGAGGCCTACCAGCGAGAGCTGGCGGCTGCCCTGGCGACCCGCCGCTAACGCGGTGGCCGCCATGGCGACGAGGCCACCACTACGGGCGCTCTCGCCATAGCCCTTGTTACAGTCATCCTACAGCCATCCCAGCACCCGCTCAGAGCTTGCCGAAGACGCGGCGTCCTTTCACCCGGGTCGCTGTTACTGCGGGAGCCTCCCTCCCCTGGCTCGCCGAGGCCGCTTCGGCTTGCACAGCGACCGCTTGCTCTTTCAACCACCCGCGTGTCGCCAGCCAGCGCACGACGGCATCCGGCTCCACCCGCCCCTCCAGTACGTCATCGGGACGTTCAGCGTCGATCAGCACCGGGATCCTCTCGCCGTAACGGCGAAGCAGGGTGTCGTCTTCGCTGATCTCGATACGCTCGATGGTGAACTCCACCCGGGCAAGGGCACGCACCAGGGCTTCCATCTGCTCGCACAGATGGCAGCCCAGGGTGGTGTAGAGCGTCAGCACCATCACGACGCCTGCCGATGGCGGATGAGGAAGCAGTGGTGCAGGTCCGGCCGGCGGCTGAAGTCAGGGTCGAAGGTCTGACGCGAGATGTCCTTGACCTCGAAGTCGACGGCAAGCTCGTCATCCATCTGAAAGCGCCGCTGGTTGTTGGAGAACACCAGGGTACCGCCCGGCGCCAGCCGAGCCATGGCCAGGCGCACCAGGCGCGGATGGTCCCGCTGGACATCCAGGGTGTCTTCCATCTTCTTGGAGTTGGAGAAGGTCGGCGGGTCCATGAAGATCAGGTCGAACTCGCCGCCTGCGGTCTCCAGCCAGCGCAGGCAGTCGTCGCGCACCACCCGGTGGCGCGACGGGTCGAGCCGGTTGAGCGCGAAATTGTCCCGCGCCCACTCCAGGTAGGTGTTGGACATGTCTACGCTGACACTGTCACTGGCGCCGCCCTCGGCCTCGCTGCCGAGCGCTGCCTGCACCGTGGCCGTGGCGGTGTAGCAGAACAGGTTGAGAAAGCGCTTGCCGGCAGCCATCTCGCCGAGCATACGGCGCACCGGGCGATGATCGAGAAACAGCCCTGTGTCCAGATAGTCACGCAGGTTGACCCATAGCGTCGCGCGACCTTCGGTGACCTGGAAGCGCTGGCCGCTTCGCCCCTGCTTCTCGTACTGGGACTTCCCCTGCTGACGCTTGCGCCGCTTGATCACCACCTTGCCGGGGTCCACTTCCAGCACCTCGGGAATCACCCCAAGGGCATCGAACAGACGCCGCTGGGCCTGGGACGGGTCGATGGACTTGGGCGCGGCGTACTCCTGGACGTGGACGTGATCGCCGTAGACATCGATGGCCAGGGCATACTCGGGCATGTCGGCGTCGTACAGCCGATAGCAGCTCTCGCCGCTGCGCTTGAGCCACTTGCGCAGCTTCTTCTGGTTCTTTTCCAGACGGTTGGCAAACATCTGGGCGCCCTCGCTACGAGGTGCCGTGGATGTTGCCTGGGTATCGGAGGATGCCGCCCCTTCACCTGCCCCGGTGGCCGGGCTAGCCTGGCCGTCGACCGCCGACGTTGCCTCAGCGTCATGGCGGCGACCCTGGCTCCGATCCTGGTTCTGATCCTGGTTCTGGCTCTGGCCATCGCGGCGTGCGATATCGATCAGCAACAGCTTGGCCTCGAGCGGGCCGTTTCTCAGCGCGTACTGCTTGTGGGCGCGCATGCCGAGACGGTGGCCAAGGTCCGGATTGCCGGTGAACAGCGCCAGGCGCCAGCCACCGAAGTCGGCCTTGAGCCGCTCGCCCAGGTCCGAATAGAGCCGCACCAGCTCCGGCAGCTCGCCGATACGCTCGCCGTAAGGCGGGTTGCTGATCACCAGCCCCGCAAGCTCGGGGTCGAGCACCCGCGGCCGCGCCAGGCGATGCACGCTGGCGCCATCGAGGTGGATCAGCGCCGGGATGCCGGCGCGCATGGCGTTGGTCTTGGCCGCCGACAGCGCCGGCGGGCTCTGGTCGAAGCCAAAGATCACCGAGCGCGCGCGTTTTCGTCC
>NZ_JAMXRY010000036.1:0-57957 GCF_024124525.1 Halomonas sp. OfavH-34-E
GGGCCAGCACCTCGCCGAGGCCGTTCGGGTCGAGCAGGGTGTGGCTGAAGCGCGAGACGCCGGCCATCAGCTCGCGTTGGCCGGGGAGTTCGTGCAGCCGGCCCTGGCCGCGTCCCAGGGTGTCGCGGCGGTTGACGCTGGAGATCACCAGCATCGGCACCGAGTCGGCCAGGGCCTGGCCCATGGCGGTGGCGATATTGGTCATGCCGGGGCCGGTGATGATGAAGCACACGCCGGGCTTGCCGGTGGTGCGGGCGTAGCCGTCGGCCATGAAGCCGGCGCCCTGTTCATGGCGCGGGGTGACGTGGCGGATGCCACTGCCCTGGTGGTCGTGTCCATTGCCGCCTTCGAGGCCACGATAGAGCTCGATGGTGTGGACGCCGGGGATACCGAAGACGGTGTCCACGTCGTAGGTGTCACGCAGCAGACGGATCAGCAGTTCAGCGCAGGTCATGCGGTACTTCCTTGAGACGGATCAGGGGCTTGAGACGGGCCAGGGGCTTGAGACGGATCAGAGGCTTGAGACGAGCCAGGGGCGAGGGCGGGGTGCGGGGCCACCGAGTAGGGGGCTCTTGCAAAGATCCGCCTGACCATGGGCTCGAAGTGCGCCAGCGGCAGGGTGTCGTAGGCGGGGTCGAAGGACGGGCAGTCCCAGTCACGACAGAAGGCTTCGCAGTCGTCGAACCAGGGATGGCCGCGGAATTGCTCGCGGGCATCCTTGTTGCCGCCGACCTTGTCCCAGTAGTAGTGACCCTGGAAGACGTCGTGATGCTGGACGATCCAGTGGGTCTTCTCGCTGACGAAGGGGCGCAGGATCGAGGCAGCGAAGGCGGCGTGGTCGAAAAGCGCCAGTTCGTCACCGATGTCGTGGACCAGGGCGGCGACGATCATCTCTTCGTCGGCGCCGGCACGCTCGGCCCGGGTCGCGCTCTGCAGGCAGTGCTCCAGCCGGGTGATCTGGTAGGGCTGGTGGCCCTCGCCCAGCCGGGCGAGGGTGTCCAGTACGCTGTCGGCGAGGCCGGCCAGGTAGTCGGCGTCGTGGGCGGCGATCACCGCCCAGTCTTCTGCCGTGCTTTGGTCGATGCGGGTGAAGGCCGCCTTGCCGGCGGCGTGAGCATCGTTTGGGTCTGTCATGTCGGCCTCCCGATCAACCCACCAGCCAGTGGGCCATGACCACGATGATGGGCAGGGTGATGGCGGTGCGCAGCAGGAAGATCACCACCAGTTCCCACAGCTTGAGCGGGATCCGTGACTTCAGCAGCAGGGCGCCGATCTCTGACATGTAGATCAACTGGGTCAGTGACAGACAGGCGATGACGAAGCGAGTCAGTTCGCTCTCGATATCGCTGGCCAGTACCGCCGGCAGGAACATGTCGGCGAAGCCCACCAGGGTCGCCGGCGCGGCGGCCTCGGCCTCGGGCAGACCCATCCACTCGAGCACCGGCACCATCGGCATGGACAGCCAGGTGAACAGCGGAGTGAACTCGGCCAGTACCAGCGCCACGGTACCGATGGCGATGACCAGCGGCAGCAGCCCGAAGAAGATGTCGGCGACGTTGAACAGTGCCAGGCGGGCGAGCTTGAGCGGGCCCGGGGCGGTCTCGGCGCGGGCCACGGCGATGCCCAGGCTGTAGCGCAACAGACTCTGGTTGCCGGTGTTTTCTTCCTGGATCTGGCAGCCCACCGGCTCGTAGTAGGTGTTGGCCTTGCGTGACAGCGGCGGCAGGCGCGGCACGATGACGGCGGCGACCAGGCCGGCCACCACCACGGTCAGGTAGAACGGCACGAACAGGTGGTTGATGCCGATGAAGCTGGTCACCAGCAGGGCGAAGGCGATCGACACGATCGAGAAGTTGGTGGCGATGGCCGAGGCCTCGCGGGCGTTGTAGAAGCCCTGCTCGTATTGCTGGGTGGTGATCAGTACGCCGACGGTGCCGGAGCCCATCCAGGAGGCGGTGGCGTCGATGGCGCTGCGCCCGGGCAGCCCGAAGATCTTGCGAAAGGGCGTGCGCACCATGGAGCCGATGAACTCCATGAAGCCGAAGTCCACCAGGAAGGGCAGCAGGATGGCGGCAAAAAAGAAGAAGGTCAGCAGCACCGGCGCCAGGTCATTGAGCATCACCCCGCCGGTGAAGGAGGCGGTGACCATCTCCGGGCCGACCTGGAAGTAGGTCATCAGCGCGAAGGCGGCGCCGAGGGCGCGCATCACCACCCACAGCGGGGCGATGTCGAACAGCTCCTTCATCGCGCCCTGGCGGGCCCAGCCTGGTTTGGTCAGCTTGACCACCAGGGTCAGCACGATGGACAGGGTGAGCACGACGGTGGCGATGGCGGGCAGGGCGTCGCCGAGGGTGGCCTTGAGCCAGTCGGCGGCCAGACCCATGCCGATGTTGATGGTATCACCGACCGAGAAGGGCACCAGGAACAGCAGGATGCCGATCAACGACGGGACGAGGAACTTGATCAGACCATGGGTGCTTAGCTTGCCCCCGTCGGTCGTGATCTTGTCGGCAGAATGCAGGTGGGAGGACATGGGCGATCACTCTTTGCTGTTGTAATGGTCGGCGCCCTGACGCGGGCGCCTCGTTGGCTGTCGCCAGGGCCACTCCCTGGCCCTGTGAGGATTCAGTCGCGGCGCGCGACTCCGGGGAGCACGCACAGCATTTCATAGAGCAGGGTGGCGCCCATCAGGGCGGTGTTGCCGCTGGGGTCGTAGGGCGGGGAGACTTCGACCAGGTCGCCGCCGACGATATTGAGCCCCTGGGCGCCGCGCACGATCTCCAGGCCCTGGGCCGAGGTCAGGCCGCCCATTTCCACCGTGCCGGTGCCGGGCGCCACCGACGGGTCCAGGCCATCGATGTCGAACGAGATGTACACCGGGCCATCGCCCATCTGCTCGCGCACCTCGGCCATCAGCGGCTCGAGCGACTTGTGCCAGCACTGTTCGGCCTGGACCACGCGGAAGCCCTGCTGGCGACACCAGTCGAAGTCCTCGGCGGCGTAGCCGGTGCCTCGCAGGCCGATCTGGACGACCCGGTTGGCGTCCAGCAGCCCTTCTTCCTGGGCACGGCGGAACGGGCAGCCGTGGGCCACCTCTTCGCCGAACATGTGCTCGTTGACGTCGGCGTGGGCGTCGATATGGATCAACCCTACCGGGCCATGCTTCTTGGCGATGGCACGCAGGATCGGCCAGGTCAGGGTGTGGTCACCGCCCAGGGTCAGCGGCACGCAGTCGTGGGACAGGACGTCGTCGTAGAAGCGGCTGATGATGTCCAGGTTCTTCGGCAGGTTGAAGGTGTTGATCGGCACGTCGCCGATGTCCGCCACCTGCAGGCTGTCGAAGGGTGCAGCACGGGTGGCCATATTGTAGGGGCGCAGCATGCGCGATTCGTCGCGGATCTGGCGCGGCCCCAGTCGGGTGCCCGGGCGGTTGGAGGTGCCGATGTCCATGGGAATGCCGATAAAGGCGGCGTCCAGACCCTCGGCGCTGGTCTGGGTGGGCAGACGCATCATGGTGGCAGGGCCACCGAAGCGCGGCATCTCGTTGCCGCCGAGAGGTTGATTGAAGTCGCTCACAGGGAACTCCTGGCATCGTGGATGGGGACGGTCGCGGCCCTGGGCCTGACGGTTGTTGTGGATGATGCAGACGCCGTGCCATCTTTTGGGCATTTATACTAAAGATGTAATAGAGGTGCAGGGATTCCAAGGGATGGTCTGCTGTGGTGGTAGAAGTGATCCAGAAGTGAATCGCGATCCCGACGCATCGTGATACACTTCTGAATCAATGATGCATTTATGGATCGTTTGATGAGCGACGACGACACCAAGATTCTCAAGACCATCATCGATACCGCCCACGACCACTTCTTCATCGTCGCGCCGGACGGTCGTATCCGCGACGTCAGTCCCGGGGCGGCGGCGGTCTACGGCATGTCCTGCGAAGAGCTCTGCGCCACCAGCGTGCAGCGGCTCGAGGCCGATGGCGTGCTGACCCCGTCGGTCAGCCTGGAGGTCATTCGCAGCGGGCGGCCGGCCCAGCTGGTCCAGCGCACCGGCACCGGACGCCGGGTCATCGCCCAGGCCCATCCGGTATTCGAGGGTGAGCGGCTGGTGGCGGTGGTCAGCCGCTCCATGGACTTGACCGATCTGCAGCTGCTGCAGCAGGAGTACGCGCTGTTGCAGCGCCGCTTCAGCGAGCACCTGCGCCGGGGCCATGCGCTGGAGAGCGACAGCGAAGCACTCGAAGCCGAGCTCGATGACCTGGAGGTGAAAAGCCAGCTGATGCGCGAGGTGGCGCTGCTGCTCAAGCGGGTCGCGCCCACCGACGCCACGGTCTTGATGCTGGGCGAGTCCGGGGTGGGCAAGACCGCTTTCGCCCGCCAGCTGCACCGTTGGAGTTCTCGCCGCGATGGCCCCTTTATCGACGTCAACTGCGCCGCCATCCCTGAAAGCCTGTTCGAATCGGAGATGTTCGGCCATGAAAAGGGCGCGTTTTCCGGCGCTGCGCCGGGGGGCCGCAAGGGGCTGATCGAGCAGGCCGAGGGCGGCACCCTGTTTCTCGACGAGATCGGCGAGTTGCCCCTGGCGGTGCAGACCAAGCTGCTGAAGACCATCCAGGACGGCAGTATTACCCGGCTTGGGGACAGGGCCCCGCGACGGGTCGACTTTCGCCTGGTGGTGGCCACCAATCAGGACCTGTCGGCACGGGTCGAGCAGGGCCTGTTTCGCCTGGATCTGTACTACCGGCTGAACGTGATTCCGGTCACCCTGCCGCCCCTGCGCGAGCGTCGCGAGGATATTCCCGGCCTGGTCGAGCGCCAGCTAAAGCGCCTCAATCGGCGTTATGGACGCGACAAGATGCTGTCGCGAGACGTGTGGCAGGCGCTGATGGGCTGGGATTGGCCGGGCAATGTGCGTGAGTTGGAAAACACCCTGGAGAGGGCCTGGTTATCCAGTGACGATGTCATCCAGGGCGATCTGCTGGTGCCGTCCACGGGGGCCTCGGTAGGGCCGCTCGGCGGGCAGCAGCGTGAAGCGCAGCAGACGGCGGCGTCCCTCACCGGAGACTCCGCTGCGCTGGCTGATGGCGCTTTGTCACCCGCGACACCATCCGCACCAGGCGCAGCGCGACCCGAGCTGTCGCTTGCCCGGGGCGAGGGCCTGAAGGCCGCCCTGGCCCGGCGCGAGCGTGAGATCCTTGCCGATTGCTGCCGTACCCTTCCCACCACCTACGCCATCGCCGAACACCTCGGCATCAGCCAGCCAAGCGTGGTGCGCAAGCTCAAGCAGCATGGGTTGCGGATCGGGTGAACTGGGTAAGACGGCCGACAGCAGGGTATTGTTGGGCTCTCAGCCGCTATCTGTATCGGCCAGCTCACCTAGTGTGATCGGCTTGATCGGCATCCTCAGCCGGTAGTACCCCACCTCCTCGGGTTCACGCTTCTGTGTAGTGGCGATCAACTGGTTGATGGTCAGGCCGCATAGTCGGCCCTGGCAGGGACCCATGCCTGCGCGGCTGTAGGCTTTGGCCTGGTTGGGGCCAGGGCAGCCGTGGCGGGCGAGTCGTCTGATTTCTCCAGCAGTGACCTCTTCGCAGCGGCACACCAGAGTCTCGTCGGGAGGAGCCAGAATGTCCCGCGAAGGTGAATAGAGGTGGTCGAGAAACGGCCGGGCTGAGCGTTCGCGTGTTCTGAGCCGGCGCGGTGCGCGGGTCATCGCTCTGTAGCGACGCTCGTCGAGACGTCCGAGTTCCCTGGCAATGGCCAGCGCTACCATTCGCCCGTCCGCCTCGGCGGCCTTTGCCCCGGAAATGCCGCCGCCATCACCGGCGACAGCGATTTCCGGTCGTGAGCTTCGGCCATCGCTATCCAGTGTGGGATGCCAGCATTGTTGGGCGGCATGCCAGTGGTGGTCGAGCTCCAGAGCGCGGCTGAGCTGAATATTGGGGACGACGCCCTGATGCACTAGCAGGCTGGCGCAGTCCAAACTGTGGTGCTTGCCATCAGAGGTGAAATGCACTTCTGAAACCCGGTCCTCTTGGCCTTCAGCTCGCAACGAGGACACGTGTCGATATAGCGGTATCCGTGAGCGTCGAACATCTCTCAGCAGTGTGCCACCTTTCATCAATAGTGGCAGGTTGCGTGTGGCCTGCATCAAGTGAGGCAGTGACTGGCGCCACTGGCCGCGAGGCGTGGTATCAAGCAACGCCCGGATTTTCACTCCGGCGCGAAGCAATTGTGCCGTCAGCAGTAACAGCAGTGGGCCGCTACCCGCCAGCACCAGGGGAGCGGGAGGCACCAGTGCGTGACTCTTCAAGGCGATTTGAGCGGCACCGCAGGTCATTACCCCCGGAAGTGTCCATCCCGGGAAGGGTACGGGCCTTTCCTGGGCGCCGGTGGCCAGTAGCAGGCGTGACGCCGTAAGTCGACGGCCTTCGCCCGTCCGAGAAAGGTGCAGGACAAGTCCATCTTCCACTCCCCACAGAGTGTGTCCGAACATTGTCTTCACGGCGCCGCTTCGTGGGAGTGCCTCGAGTAGTCGCCGGCCGGCGTAGTAGTCGGCGCCGAGGATGGACTCGTCGCACAACGGGCTCTGTCCGATGGAGCGGTAGATCTGGCCGCCTGGCGCCTGTTGTTCATCGATCAGGACGCACGTCAGGCCGCACTCGACAGCGGCAGTGGCTGCGGCCATACCGGCTGGTCCAGCGCCGACGATAGCCAGGTCGTAGTCGGGAGTGGAGATGGTCATCTGAATATCTCCTGAGTGGGACGGACGCCGGACTGGAAGGTGATACGCATCTGGTCGCGAACCTCGGTCATGCAGCCCTGCTGATTGGGACGATCATCGATGGTCAGCAGGCATTCGAAACAGGCACCCATCAGGCAGTAGGGCGCACGAGGATCTCCGCTCACGGCGGTTCGTCGAGACGGCAGGCAACCTGCTGCAAGAACGGCAGCGGCGACGCTGTCTCCGGCGTAGACCTTGACGGGTGTGTCGTCGACAAAGACGGTAAGCGATGGCTGGTCGCGCCGGGCTAGGCGCTCAAAGGGCAAGGCGTTGGGCACGAAACACCTCCAGGGGCTGGTCGGTGGGGGCGCCGCCGATCCAGTCAGCCAACGGGCCTTCATGGAAGGCGGCCAGGGTAACACCGCTGTGACAGGTCACCAGGTAGGCACCCGGGTGACTGGTGGAAGCTTCGTAAAGCGGATATCCGTCGGGGGTCATTACCCTCAGGGCGCTCCAGGCGCGGATCAGCTGGACATCGCGAAGCAGGGGAAAGAAACGCAAGGCACGGGCGGCGATATGGGCCATGACGTCGTTGGTCGTCGCTGTGTCAAAGCCCACATCCTCTTTTGAATCGCCGATCTGAATCGTGCCTTCTCCGGTCTGGCGAACATGGCCCGTGGGGTAGCACAGGAAGGGGCGAACGCGCTCGGCGATCAGCACCTGGCCACGATTTGGCGACACGGGGGCTGTCAGGCCGACCTGAGGGGCAAGGTCGCGATTTCCGAGTCCGGCGGCGAGGACCACCTTGGCGGCAGAATAGCGGCCGTACGCTGTCTGGAGTCGAAAGGCGCCGTCGCGGTGGTCGATGCGTTCGACGCGTCCGCCGGTTTCGAGTTTTCCGCCGAGATCGATGAAGCGTTGCATTAGCGCCCGCAGCAGCCGCAGCGGGTTAACGTGACCATCCTCTGGGCACCAGGTGGCTCCTGCTGTCTGGTCGCCGAGTTCTGGAATGAAGTCTCGTGCCTGTTGAAGGTCGAGCACCTCGAAGGGGTAGTCACCCTCAGCGTCCTCACGCATCCGGCGTAACATGGCGTGTCGGGCTTGCAGTTCCTGTTGAGTCTGGCATAGGTAGAGACCACCTCGCTGCTCCAGTTGAAGGTCGATACCGGTGCTTTCCCTCAGTTCTTCGGCAAAGCGTGGCCAGCGTGCTGCGGAGCGTCGGCTGATAGTGGCGTATTGCGGCAGGTTATCGCCCTTGCCCTGCACCCAGACAAGGCCAAAATTGCCCCGCGATGCTCGGATGGCCAAGTCGCCCTCGTCGAGCACTCGTACCGTCAATCCTTGGCGTGCCAGGCCGACGCCCACGGCGAGGCCGACCAGGCCGCCGCCCACTACGACCACGTCGCTGAGAGAGGAGGATGTCTTGGTCGCTTGTTGCATGAGACTGCCTCTTTAAAGCAGAGGGGATCCGCCCGCGGGCGGATCGAAGGTGGAAAGCGGCCTTATTCGATGACCTGATCGAGGACGCTTTGAGCCCAGTCGGCGCCGATGTCATCGAGGATGACTGGCCAGACCTTCTCTCGCACGATGGACGCGGTGGCGTCGATCTGGGCGTCATCGACCTCAATCAGGGTGGCGCCGGCCTCGGCCAGCAGTTGTTCGTTGTGGGCCTGGTCGGCTTGGGCGTTTTCCCAGCGAGCGGACTCGAAGCGAGCTGCTGCTTCACTCAGTGCCTGTCGGGCAGCGTCGTCTAGATCGCTGTAGACACCTTCGTTGATCAGCAGGTACCACACCTCGAAGTGGGTGTTGAGTGGTACGTAGGTGTTGGTGACATCTCTAAACGAGGCGTAGTAGCCCTCTGCTCCAGACCCCATGACGCCATCGACAACCCCGGTCTGTACCGCCGTGAAGGCGTCAGAGAAGGGTAGGGGAGAGCCGATGTATCCGATGTTGTCCGCCATCAGTTGGAACGACTTCATCGGCGGTACACGTAGCTTGGCGCCCTTGTCAGCCGAGGGATCGGCAGGGTTCTCAACGTCGCTGTTGAGGGCGATGCCGCCGAAGTAGACCGGCCAGGCCGCCAGAACACGTATATCCTGACTGGCATAGATGCTCTCGATTTCCTCGCGCATCGGCGCGCCCGGCTCGAAAACCCGCTTGGCGTCGTCCCAGTTGCGAACCAGATAGGGCAGGTAAGCTAGCTGAAAGCGCTTGTCGGCCCCCGACGCCGGAGGCTGGACCGCCATGTCGACGGCGCCCAGGCTGACTCTTTCCTGCACGATGGTGTAGTCGCCCAGGGCATTGGCCGGGAATAGGCGGATGTTCAACTCGCCCTCGGTGGAGGTGGCGACATCATCAGCAAAGGCCGCTGCCGCCTGGTCGATGGCTGTGTTCTGAGGACGCACGTGGGAGAGCTTGAGGCTGGTGGCCTGGGCTGTGGCGGATGCAAGGGCCGCCGCGGCGATCAGACTGACAAGGAGGCTTTTTGTGGTCATGGTGTTTTCCTTTCTGGTCGGAGTGTCGTTGTCATTGGAAGCTCGTGATGCCAGCGACGAGCGGCGCCAGGGGCTTGTCCGTTGGATCAATAGCCGAACAGGCCCGGCAGGTACTCGGATAGATCCGGCCAGGCTGAGACCAGCACCACCACCGGGATGTAGCCGAACAGGATCAGAGTCATGGCAGGACGAATGACTTGGGTGAAGCGGACCTTGCCGATGCGAGCCCCCAGATACAGGATGCTGGCGTAGGGAGGGGTGACCCCTCCCATGGCGGTATTGACCCCCATGATGGCGGCGAACTGAACAGGGCTTACACCGAGCGCCTCCATCAGTGGCAGCAACAGCGGTGCGGTCAGGATGATCGCGGTGATGTCGTTGACGATCATGCCGATAAAGAACAGCAGCAGATTGATGAGGATAAGCAGAATCAGCTTGTTGTCGGTGATCGCGAAGATCATGTCGACCAACTGTTGGGGAATGGCTTCGAGTACGTAGATCTGGCTCAGCATCAGGCTGAAGAGGATCATAATCAGAATGGCGCCCACCGCTGTCGCTGACTCCTTGCCAGAGGCCAGAAAGGTCTGCCAGGTGAGGCCACGATAGATCAGGAAACCAACAGGAATGGCGTAGATCACCGCCACGGCAGCGGCTTCGGTCGGCGTCATGATGCCGCCGTAGATGCCACCAAGGATGATGACCGGCATCAGCAACGCGGGTAGCGCGTGGGTGGTGCGACGTCCTGCTTCGCGCATCATCTTGTCCATCGGCAGGGGCTCGTCGAGCACCAGATCGAATTTTCGAGTCATGACCATGTTGACCAGACAGAAGTTCAGCATGATCAAGAGTCCGGGGCCGAGTGTGGCGAGGAAACTGGCGAGAATCGAGGTATCGGTGACCCAGCCATAGACGATCATGGTGACGCTTGGCGGTATCAGCAGTCCCAGGATCGAAGCGTTGGCGATTAGTGCTGTCGAGTAGGCCCGCGGATAGCCCTTGCGCTCCATTTCGGGAATCAGCAGTGGACCGATGGCGGCGATGCCGGTCAGACCACTGCCGGAAATGGCACCGATGATGGCACAGCTTACGGCGGCTACCGCGCCGAGCCCTCCACGAACACGGCCGACGAAGACGTTGACGAATTTCAGCAGACTGCTAGCGATGCCACTGACGCTCATCAGAGTGCCGGCGAAGACGAACAGGGGAATTGCCAGCAGCACCGGATTGGTCAACTGGCTGAATCCCCAGACCATCAAACCGCGCATCGTCGCTTCGCCGATCACCGTCATCACCATCAAGGCGGCGCCGAAACAGTAGGGCAGGGGAACGCCAAGGCTGAGCAGTACGATCAGAGTGGCGAAGGCAAGCAGGGCGATCTCAATCATGGGGAGCATCCTTCCCGTTGTCCTGATCAATGGCCTCGTCCTGGGCGGCGAGGTCGGGGCGCTGTCGCCTTCCAGCCAGATAGGCCAGATTGCGAATCAGGTGCCACAGCGTGAACACAATCATCAGTACCAGGCCGATCAGCAGCGCAGATTCGTACCACAGCGTCGGCAGGTAGAGTGTCGGGGTCTGCTTGTCGACCCGCAGCACGTACTCGAAGTAGTTCCAGGCCCACAGCGTCAGCCAGGTCGACACGACAATGCTGATGCTGTCCGAGACGACCTGGAGCCAAGCCCGAGAGCGCTCGCGTGAGAGGAAGATATCCAGGACATTGGCTCGGATCTGAGAGTCTTCTCGAGACGCATTGACGCTGCCGAGGATGTAGAGCCAGATGGTGGGAATGATCGCAGCTTCCTCGAGACCCATGACCGGAGTCTCGAGCAGGTAGCGGGTGATCACCTGCACGAACTGCGCCAGGGCTACGATGCTGATCAATGCTGTAAGGGCATAGCGAAAGAGTCGATCCATCGGGGTCGCCTCACTTGTTGTGTTGTTGGGGACCGATGCGCTCATCGTGGTATTCAACACGTATAACCTCAAATCGTTTTTCAGTATCATTAGATAACATGATGTTTTAGGTGTCTCATGGCGAAAGTAACCTACCGACAAATCGAGGCTTTTAGAGCGGTCATGCAGGGGGGGACGACCACTCGTGCAGCGGACATTCTGTGCATTTCCCAGCCAGCGGTGAGTCGCCTGTTGCATGACTTCGAGCAGACGGTGGGCGTGTCCATGTTCGAGCGTCATCGACGGCGACTGGTGCCAACAGCGGAGGCAAGGTTCTTTTACGAGGAGGTCGAACGAGCCTTCGTATCGCTGGAGCAGCTATCTAGAGCGGCGGAAGAACTCAGGGAGTTTCATCTGGGCAGCTTGCGGATCGCCGGTATGCCGGCGATCTCGCTGGATTTCTTGCCAGGTGTGGTTCGCGGGTTTCTAGCGGCGCATAGTGGTGTTTCCGCCACTTTGCAGGTTCGAAATACGCAGCAAGTGATCGATCTCGTTGCCGGCCAGCATTTTGACCTGGGAGTCATTTCCGCCATTCCGGTAGACGATCCCGCTGTCGTGGAGCGAGCCCTGCTGGACAGTAGGGTTGTGTGTGTATTGCCTGCGGGGCATCCGCTAGCCGACCGTGAGCATCTGGAACCTGAGGATCTGGCGGGCGAGACGTTTGTCTCGCTGGGTCCGGAACAGCGCTTGCGGGAATCCGTGGATCGGCTGTTCGAGGAGCGGGAGGTGAAACGTCATCAGGCCTTTGATACCCAATTGCACTATGCCGCCTGTGGTTTCGTGCTGGCTGGTGGAGGGGTATCGCTGGTTGATCCGATGACGGCGCTTCACTATCGAAAGTTGGGGCTGGTGGTCAAGCGCTTCGAACCGCGTATCCCGTATCGCTACAGCTTGATCGTGCCTCGCGATCGGGAGCCGTCTCGCCTTGCCCGGGCGTTTATCGACCGGGTGCGAGAGGAGGCGAGGTTGCTGGCAAGGGAAACTGACGATCTCTTCTCTCTTACCGAAAGGCCCTGACGTGCTCCTGCAGTGTTTACTGCCCACTTCCCCGGCTTACTGACGGAAGACGTAAAAGAACCCGACCCAGGTGGCCAGGATCAGCAGTGGCTTCAGCACCAATACCGCACCGCTGGTAGAGCCCCGTTCGTCGTGCTCGGTGTCGCTGGACTCCCCGGGCTGCATGGCGAGTACCACCGTCAGCAGCAGGTTGGCGCCGGGGACCAGCAGCATCAGGCTCCACAAGCCCGCCTGGCCCAGGTCGTGCAGGCGACGAGTGCCGTGCAGCACCAAGGGCTGAAGGCTGATGACAACCCACCAGAGCCCCAGCAGGCCTGCCTTGATCGTCAATGCGTCCTCGAGGGCGGGGGCGGTGATGGTGGTCGCCCACAGGGCGGCATAGTAGAACGATAGCGCCAGGGTAGCGTTGAGACAGAAGTCGAGACGACTCTCGCGCCCCGCCAGGCTGTCGAACCAGTAGCCCGGCAGCACTCGCCTGAGCTCGAAGGCCTGGGGCGATGAGTGACCGGGGGCGACAGGGTCGTGAAATCCGGGAGCAGTAGGGCGATGCATCGGTATCTCGTCCTGTAGATCCAGCGTGATGCCGGTGTGCAGTTGAGGGAGACTGGTTCGATAAGCTGCGTCCTTCCGACTTGAATCCTACCCATTTTCTCCCTTGGTCTAGATAGGCGATCACGTAGTTTCTAGTACGAACCGCGTAAATAGTGCTGGTTCATAAGTCTGGTGGGCGACCTGCTTCCGAAGGATGGAAGCGTTCGGCCTCTGCCTGGTCCTTGAACACCAGGGTGCGGTAAGGGAAGGGAATCTCGATATTGGCCTCATCGAGCGCGCGCTTGATGGATGCCACCACCTGATCGCGGGAAGCGCGGATGTCGACGGGGCGGGACCCGGTCCACCAGGCCACCTCGAAGTCGATGGAACTGGCGCCGAAGGCCTTGGCGAAGACCTGCACCGCACGCACGTCGCTGCGCACCGAGTCCACCTCGGCGACCGCGCCCTGGATGATCTCGCGAGCCTGGTCCACGTCCTCGTCGTAGGCGACGCCAACGATGATGGAGGTGCGCCGGATATCGCGGTTGGTGCGAACGATGACCGGCTGCTGGAACAGCAGGGCGTTGGGCACCACGATCATCTGGCCGTCGGTGCGGCGGATACGGCTGTCGCGCACCGTGATCTGCTCTACCTGTCCTTCCACGTCGTTGGCCTCAAGGGCGATGTGGTCGCCGATCTGGAAGGGTTCTCGCCACAGGATCAAGAGGCCGGCGAGGAAGTTCTCGAACACGTCCTTGAAGGCGAAGCCGATGGCGATGGAACCGAGGCCCAGGGTGGTCAGGGCCTTGCCGGGGGTGACGGTGGGGAAGATCAGGGTGATGGTGATCAGAAGTCCCCCGAGCCAAAGACAGAGCCCCGTCAGCATGGTCAGGACGTCGCGAAGATTGCGTCGAAGCTTGGCCTTGTCGGCCACCCGAGCCACCAGGGCGCGGCCGAATCTCGCCACCAGCCAGGTCACCAGGATCAGCAGCAGGCCGGCGGCCAGTCGTGGGCCAGCAGAGCCAATGTCTGACAGGTAGGCCTGAACCTCTCCCAGCAGCAGCGACACGAAGGGTAGTTGTTCCAGTTCTTCCATCGCATCCTCCCGGGCCATGTTCAGGCGGTGGGCGCACTATCCTGCGCCCTTGTTGCTGAGCATAGCGGGGCGCCAGGCAAATCGCGCGTCACCTGCCAACGCTGGCAGTCCGGATACCGCGTCGGTTCCGACTTGACCCTCTATTTATCATGATAAATACTTTTGTTCATCTGGAGGTGGCCGCGATACGCTCGCGGCGTCACTCCATCGCCAGGCCTTCTTCGACAAACGATCCAGAACGGTTCTTCCACAACAAGGACAACTCCATGAGTGCCCACGACCAGACGCTGAAAGAGCGCAAGAAGTGGTATCGCACGGTGCCAGACCCGATGGTGCTGATCTTCCTGATCCTGCTCGCCACCTATGCGCTGACCTTCATCATTCCCGCCGGCGAGTTCGAGCGGGTCATGCAGGATGGACGCACCCGCGTAGTGCCGGACTCCTTTCATTATCTGAGCGACGTGGCGGCGATCTCGCCTTTCGACATCTTCGTGGCAATTCCCAAGGGCTTGAACGCGGCCTCGCTGTACCTGTTCATCGTGTTCATCGCCGGCGGGCTGTTCCATATCCTTCAACGCACCGGCGCCCTGGAGAACGCCATCGGGGTGGCGGTCAATCGCGTCGGCGTCGAACGGCGTAACGTCATCATCACCGCCGGCACCTTCATCTACGGCTTCTTCGGTGTGGCCGTCGGCTTCGAGAACAATATTGCGCTGGTGCCCATTGCGGTGCTGATCGCCAGCGCGGTGGGCTGCTCCAGCCTGGTGGGCACCACCATGGCGGTGGGTGGCATCGGCGTGGGCTTTGCACTGTCGCCGATCAACCCCTATACCGTGGGCGTGGCCCAGGGCATCGCCGAGCTACCGACCTTTTCCGGCGCCTGGCTGCGTGCCTTGCTGGTGCTGACCTCATTGGGCCTGTTGTCCTGGTATATCTGTCGATTCGTCACCCGCATGGACTTCGAGGAGCCCAACGACGCCAAGGCCATGAGCAAGTCGCTGGACGAGTACCACATGAGCAAGCGCGACAAGCTCACGCTGGTGGTGTTCGTCGGTGGCCTCGCCGCCATGCTGGTGGGGGTCTTTACCCAGGGCTGGTACATCAATGAGATTGCCGGCATGTTCCTGCTGATCGCCATCGTGATCGGCATCGTCAACGGCCTGTCGGCCAACGAGATCGTCAAGCAGATGATGGAAGGGGCATCCGGCGTGACGGCGGGCGCCCTGGTCATCGGCCTGGCCGCCTCGATCCAGGTGATCCTCAAGGACGCCCAGATCATCGACACCATCGTCTACGCCTTGAGCGGTCTGATTCAGGACATCCCGGGGGCGCTGTCGGCGATCATGGCCAGCGTCGTCCAGGGGGTGATCAATCTGTTTGTGCCATCCGGCTCTGGCCAGGCGCTGGTGACCATGCCGATCCTGGTGCCGGTGGCCGACCTGGTCGGCATGAGCCGCCAGCTGATGATCACCGCCTTCCAGGTGGGTGACGGCCTGACCAACCTGATCGTGCCGACCTCCGGTGGCACCCTGGCGATGCTGGCGCTGGGCCGGGTGTCCTACGAGAAGTGGCTGAAGGCTATCCTGCCCTTCATGGCGCTGGTCTACCTGCTGTCCTGGGGTGGTCTGGTGATCGGCCATATGGTCGGCTACTAGGTCGCGCCATGACACTGTCGCTGCTGCATGTTCATCCGGCTACCGGCACGGTAGCCGCCCTCACCGCCACCGGAGGTGTGGCGGTGGGCGGCTACGTTCACCATGTGTGGCGTGGCGTCGGCGCCTGCGCGACCCAGGGGCGGGTTACCCACCCCTGGTATCCCGACGGTGTCCGCCGGGCGCTGGAACGGGGGGAGGATGCCCGCGGTGCGCTTGCCCGGCAGGTCGACGCCGACAAGGGCACCTCGTTGCGTCAGTGCCTGGTGATGGATGTCCAGGGGCGCTCAGCGCTGCATAGCGGTGCCGACAACCTCGCCACCGTCGCTTCCTGTTGCTACCCCGGCGTGGCCACGGCGGGCAATCTGCTGGCCAGCGCCAAGGTGGTCGAGGCCCTGGCTCATGCCTTTGTCGACACCTGTTGTACCAACGCCGACGCCGTGCGCCAGGGCGCAACGCCCGAGTACCGCGACGACTATGAGGCGACGCTGCTCGAGGGACTGATCGACGCCCTGGAGGTCGCCCTGGCAGAGGGGGGCGACGTCAGAGGCACGCGCTCCGCCGCTCTGCGTATCGAGTCGTTCACCCAGGCCCCCCTCGATCTGCGTGTCGATTGGTGTGAGGGCGATATCGCGGACGAGTTGCGCGCCCTGGCCAGGCGTGTGCGCGCGCCTGCCTTTGCCGACTTTCTGGCGTCCCTGCCGCGTCGCTGACGCCATTCCTTCGTTATTCCGGTGCCTCAAGGCACCCGATCTGGAGATATCATGACCGCTGACCACGAGACCATGACGCTCGGCGCACAACTGCTCGAGCGCCTCGACGAGGCTGCGTGTTTCTCGGAGTCTGGCGCCGGCGTGACCCGGCTGTTCTGCTCGGAGCAACACCGCCAGGTACTCGAACTTATCGCCGATTGGATGCGCCGGGCCGGACTTGAGCCCGAACTGGATGCCTCCGGGAATCTGGTTGGGCGATGCGACAAGGCGCGCGCCGGCGCGCGCACGCTGATCATGGGGTCACACCAGGACACCGTGGTCGAAGGTGGCAAGTATGACGGCATGCTCGGCGTAGCGCTGCCGCTGCTGGCGCTGGAGCGATTGAAGAAGGATGGGATCGAGCTCGACTACGGCGTCGAAGTGGTGGCCTTCGGTGATGAGGAGGGGACCCGTTTTCAGTCGACGCTGATCGGCAGTCGTGCCCTGGCCGGTACCTTCGATCCTGCCAGTCTGGAGGCCAGGGATGCCGATGGCATCAGCGTGGGCGAGGCGCTTCGGGCCTTTGGTGGTGATCCTGAGCAAATTCCGTCATTGGCCCGAGATCCTGACTCGGTGCTGGGCTTCGTCGAGGTCCACATCGAACAGGGGCCGGTGCTGGAACGGCGCGATCACGCTCTCGGCGTGGTGACCTCCTTGACCGGGATCGAGCGTCACCGGCTGACGGTTGCCGGCAAGGCAGGCCACGCCGGCACCACGCCGATGCCGGGCCGTCGCGATGCGCTGGTGGGGGCTGCCGAGATGATCGCCGAGGTCGACCGCATCCTTAACGCCACCGAGGATTTTGTCGGGGTGGTGGGTAAGCTGGAGGTACGCCCCAACGCGGTCAACGTGATTCCTGCCGAGGTGGTGTTCACCCTCGAGCTGCGCTCTCCCCACGCCGAGGTTCGGCGTCGTGGTCGCGAGGACATTCTGGCCGCCTGCCGACAATTGGCACAGGCGCGCGAGTTGTCACTGACGGTGGAGACGACCTATGAGGCCGAGGCGGTGGCCTGCGCGGACTGGCTGATCGAGGCCTTGGGGGATGCCTGCCAACGGTGCGATGAGCCGGCTGATCTGCTGTTCAGCGGCGCCGGTCATGACGGTCTGGCGATGTGCGACCTGACCGGTATCGGCATGTTGTTCGTGCGTTGTACCGATGGCCTGAGTCACCATCCGGACGAAGCCATCACCGCGGCCGACGGTGAGGCGGCCACTCGTGTACTGATGCAATTTCTCAAGGACCTGACTCCGAAAGCGCAATAGGCGTCGTCGAGGTGGGCAAGGCACTCGCACCTCCGCCTCTGAGGGTCGTTAACCTTCGTTGAGAAACCCGCGCCGCACCTGTGCTTCGTTGTCGTGCATCACCGCCTGGGCTTCCAGCAGATGCTCGCGCATCAGGGTGCGGGCGCGTTCTCCGTCGCCGGCCTCGATGGCGTCGAGCAGCCAGGCGTGATACTGGCAGCCGGCGGGACCGATATGATGGTCGCCGGGCTCGTACAGCCGCCGATAGACGGTAAGGTCGGACAGCACCTGGGCGGTGAAGCGGATGATGAAGGACAGCAAGGGGTTGCCGCCGGAAAGCTGCGCCAGTTGTTCATGGAAGTCCAGCGAGTCGATGTGCTGCTGGCGCTCGGCGTCCAGGTCACAGGCGGGCTCGGCGTAGCTCGCAAGTGACTGGCGCAGCCTGGCGATCTCTGAAACCTCGACCTGCCCCGCCAGCGAGGCTACCAGCTCCGGTTCCAGCGCCAGGCGGATCTGGTAGATGTCGCGGATCGAGATGTCCTTGAAGTACAGATAGTGGCTGAGCAGCGAGATGGCGCGGGATTCGCTCATTTCCCGGATAAACACGCCGCCGCCGGGGCCGGTACGCGTCTCGACCAGCCCCTGGGCTTCCAGCACCCGGGTGCTTTCACGAACGGTGCCCTTGGAGGCGCCGAGGATCTCCATCAACTCCGCCTCACCGGGCAGGCGATCACCCGGTGACAGCTCGCGTTCGACGATCCAGCCCTTGATGGTCTCTGCCAATTGATAGGGTCGTCTGCGAGGTGTCGATCCGGTCATGTTGGTCTCTCGTCGGTCATGAAACCACAGCATATCAGAGCCTATGACGGACTGGCCGCCACCTCGTCGGTCAGGGTTGCCGCGACTGCGCGGGGCTGGACGGCAAAGATTTTGTGAATATTAGTTACATTTAGTAACAGTATGGCTATTCTAGAAGGCCAGGGTGAAGCCTGTCCCTGAAGTGGCCTAAGCCGGCCAGACCGCAGTGCCTGTGAGGGGGTTACGGGTGACTTTTCTGCCACTCTGTGTGCAGCGTTTGTGTGGTGGTGGCGCCATCGACAATCCGTGGAGGCCTTTCGATGTCCTTTCGTGCTCGGCTACTGCTGGTGATGCTGGTCCTGACCATCGGGATACAGCTGGTCGTGTCATGGGCGGTACTCAGTGCGGTTAAATCCACCGCCTTGGAGGAGGGCGAGAAGGAACTGAGAGTAGCTTCCAGTGTGGCAGTCGCCCTGCTCGATGGCTGGGGCCAACAATTGCTGCATAGTGTGAGCCTGCTGGTGGAAGATCCACGTTTCCGCGAAGCCGTTGACTCGCTCGACAGGGCGGCGAGGGGAAACGTTCTGGGTGAGTACGCGCAGCGCATGGGCGCCGATATGGCGAGCCTGCTCGATGAGAAGGGTCGTGTGCTGGTGTCGAGCCATCACGAAGCTCTGGGGACAGGAGCTTTCCGCGACCCCAGGGAACAGACGAGACACAATGATGGGGCCGTTACCCTTGGCATTCATGATGGCGAGGCCTTTCAACTTGTGTTGTATCCGGTCCAGGGAAAGACGTCGGCGGGGTGGCTGATCATGGGGTTTCGCCTCGACGAGGACATGGCAACGGCGCTGTCGGCGCTGATTCGCAGCGACACCCATTTCGAGGTGCAGGTGGGTGAAGGTGAGGACGTAGGCCTTGTGGGGAGCGAGGGTCTGCGCCGAGCCTTGACGCTGTTCGAGGATGCAGAGGGGCGTATCCAGCTCGTGGTAGAGCGTTCCTACGAGACTCTGTTGGCCGACTATCAGGCAATAAAGCGCCAGCTAGCGATCATCCTGGCGATCAGCCTGGCGCTGATGCTGGTGGCCGCTATCCTGATCGCTCGGAGCGTGAGTCTGCCGCTGTTGCGCCTGGTGGGGGCGGCCAAGAGTGTGGGGCGTGGGGAACCTCTGGATCTCGATCGACTTCCCCGCAAGGGAGAATTTGGTCTGCTGTCCTCGACCATGCTGAAGATGCAGAACGACCTGGTGCGCCGGGAAGCCGACATTCGCAAGCGCTCACGCCAGGACCAGTTGACCGGGCTAGGCAATCGCCAATGCGCCAACGAGGATATCGAGGCTGCCATCGCCACCGGGCGTCCCTTTACCCTGCTGCGGCTGACCATCAACCATATGCGCCGGATCAACGACACCTTCGGCCATGACTTCGGTGATCAGGTACTGAGTACGCTGGCCGGACGCCTGGCGGATCTGCCGGCACCCAAGGCAGGGGCTTACCGTCTCAGTGGCGACGAATTCCTGCTGCTGCTGTCAGTGTCTCACCTCGACCCGCTGTGGCTTGAGGATACGCATCGTCGACTGACCCGGGCGATCCGTCTGGATGGGTCGCCGGTGACACTCGATTGCGCCATGGGCGAGGCGCGCTATCCGGAGCATGGCGGCGAGGCCAACCTGCTGCTGCGGCGGGCCGAGATCGCACTGGATCGAGCACGTCAGCTACGCCAGTCCTATCAGTGTTACCTGCACGGCCAGGACGAACGCCATCTGCGCCATCTGTCTCTGGTGCGCGATCTCCAGCACGCCGCCAGCAACGGTGAGTTCTCGCTGCGTTATCAACCCCAGGTGTCGGCCCTGACCGGCCGGGCCCTCGGCATGGAGGCACTACTGCGGTGGGACCACCCCAGGCTCGGACGCATCCCGACGGATGAATTCATCGCCCTTGCCGAGCGCTCGGGGCTGATCCACCAATTGACCCAGTGGGTCATCGACACCGGCTGCCAGCAGCTGGCCAGGTGGAGCGAGGTGGGGCTCAATGTGCGCCTCGGGGTGAATATCTCGGCCATGGACCTGCAGCAGCCAGGGTTGATCAAGCGGGTCGAGCGGGCGCTGGACCGCCATGGCCTGCGCGGCGAGTGTCTGTGCATCGAGCTCACCGAGAGCGCGCTGATGGAATCGCCGGAGATGGGGGCGCGCAAGCTGCAGTCATTGCGCGCCATGGGGGTGGAGCTGGCCATCGATGACTATGGAACAGGCTATTCGTCGCTGGCCCAGCTCAAGCGCATGCCGGTCCAGGAGCTGAAGATCGACAAGTCTTTCGTCATGCAGCTGGTGAAGGGGTCCGAGGACGACGTCATCGTGTCCTCCACGATCGAGCTTGCTCACCATCTGGGGCTCAGCGTGGTCGCCGAGGGGGTGGAAGACCAGACGGTGGCGGACCACCTGGCGGAGCAAGGCTGCCATATGCTGCAGGGCTTCCTGATTTCACGACCAATGACCGCCGAGGCCGCCACCGAGTGGCTGCGCAGTCGCGTCGGGGACGGCATCCGCGACGCCGCCAACGAAGAACTGCGCTGAGCCTTGACGACGCTGCTTCAGGCGAAGCCGCCATTGGCGCGGATGACCTGGCCATTGATCCACTCGGCCTCGGGGCTTAGCAGGAAGGCGATCACCGCGGCGATGTCACGCGGTTGGCCCAGTCGCTCCAGTGGTGGCATATGGGTGAACCTTTCGATCTGTTCCTCGGTCTTGCCCGAGCGGAACAGTTCGGTATCCACCGGTCCCGGCGCTACCGCGTTGACGGTGATCCGCCTGCCGCGCAACTCGCCGGCAAACACTCGGGTCAGCGACTCCACTGCAGCCTTGGTGGCGTTGTAGAGCCCGTAGCCAGGCAGATTCAGCGCCAGCGCGCTGCTCGACAGGTTGACGATTCGGCCGCCATCTTCCAGGCGCGAGGCGGCTTCCCTCAGGGTGTTGAAGGTGCCGCGCGTGTTGGTCTCGAAGTGCGTGTCGTAGTCGTCGTCCGCCGCCTCGGCGATGGGCACCGCCTTGAGCACGCCGGCATTGTTCACCAGCGCATCGACGCGACCGAAGCGCTGCATGGCAGTGTCGAAAAGCTGCGCCACTTCGTCGGTGCGTGAGATGTCTGCCTGAACGGCCAGCGCCGCGCCGCCCTGGGCCAGGATCTCCTCGACCAGGCCGTCGGCGACCTCGCGGTGATGGGCGTAGTTGACGATCACTGCATAGCCATCGTTGGCCAGACGCCGACTGATGTCGGCCCCGATACCGCGTGAGCCACCGGTGATGATGGCGACCTTGGGAGAGTCGGATTCGCTCATGCTTCAGGCCTCTGGGGGTGCGTCGTAAACCTGGGGGCGCCGCCGCCGATGGACAAGCCGAAAGCGGCGGCATGTGAGCAGCGATTCAGCGCAGTGCGATCGGTGGATCATCGAGCCCACGTACGCCGGGAAGCGCTTCGCTCAGGTCGAACAGGAAGGTAGCGCCGTCCTGGCGGCCTTCCTTGTGTTCTCGCTGTCCTTCGGTGGCGGTGGTGATCAGCAGGGTGGTCAGCTCACGCCCGCCGAAGGCCGGGCAGGAGGGCTGGTCGGCGTTGACCCTGACATGACCGACCTCCTCGCCATCCGGCGTCAGCCGGGCAACCCGCCCTGACCCCCATAGCGCCAGCCACATGTAGCCATCGGCATCGATCACTGCGCCGTCCGGGTTTCCCGGGTCGTCGTTGAAGTCCGCCCAGGGTTCGGGCTCGGCCAATTGTTCGGGCCTTGCCGCCACCCCGTCCTGAAGGAAGGCGCCGCCATCCTGGCGCAACGGGAAGCCCTCGGCGTCGAGCGCCCAGCGCATGACCACCCCGGTGGCGGTGTCGGTGAAGTAGCCAAGGCGACCATCCGGTGAAAAGCACAGGGCATTGGGGATGGTGATGTCTTGCTTCAGGCAGAAGATCTCGCCGCGGTACAGGCGATAGAGGCTGCCGGCTGCGGCTTCGGCGGCCTTGCCCATGGTCGAGAACCACAGCCCGCCGTGGCGATCGATGCGCGCATCGTTGCTGCGCGTCACCGGGTTGGCAGCCTCGACCTCGCGCCAGGGTGACACGCCGCCGTGGGCGTGGTCGCGTTCCTTGAGGCCGTGTTCGGTGACCAGCAGATCATCACCGCTGGTCAAGGGGGCGGCGAAGGACACCAGCTCGTCCAGCGCCTGGGACCGATGATCGCCGTCTTCGAGGCGGTAGCGATGGAAGCGGCGCCCGAGGATATCGAGCCAGCGAAACTCGCCACGCCGGGCGTCCCAGCTGGGGCCCTCGCCGAGTTCGCAGGGTGCCTCGACGATGGCGCGAGCCTCGCCAAGGCAGGGGGATGCGGAACGGGACATGACGTCTCCTCGAACTTGGCGGATGGCACCTTGGAGCGCGCATCCACCAGGACTGTTGTCATTGTTCGGCAACGCGATCAGCCGTCGCTCACCACTCGGCGACGGAGCCGTCATCGTGTTGCCATACCGGGTTGCGCCAGCGGTGTCCGACCTTGGCGCGTTCCTCGACGAACGCCTCGTTGATCTCGACGCCCAGGCCTGGCCCCTCGGGAATGGCACAGAAGCCGTCCTCGATCGCCAGCGCGTTCTTGTCGACCAGATAGTCGAGCACGTCGTTGTCCTTGTTGTAGTGGATGCCCATGCTCTGTTCCTGGATAAAGGCATTGTGACATACCGCATCCAGCTGCAGCGACGCCGCCAGGGTCAGCGGGCCCAGCGGGCAGTGGGGCGCCAGGGCCACGTCGTAGGCCGAGGCCAGGGTGGCGATCTTCAAGCCTTCACTGATGCCGCCGCAGTGAGACAGGTCCGGCTGGACGATATCGACCATGTTGTCGGCGAGCAGGTCACGGAAGGCGAAACGGGTGTGCAGGCGTTCGCCGGTGGCGATCGGGGTGGCCAGATCCTGGGCGATGGTCTTGAGCACCGGCAGGTGCTCGGGTGCCACCGGCTCCTCGATGAACATCAGGTGATAGGGCTCGAGCTCGCGCATCAGCGTCTTGGCCATGGGCCGATGGACACGGCCGTGGAAGTCCACCGCGATGCCCACGTCGGGACCGACGGCGTCGCGAGCCTCGGCGACGCGGGCGACCGCCTCGTCGATCTTGCGATGGCTGTCGACGATCTGCATCTCCGGCGTACCGTTCATCTTGAAGGCGGTAAATCCCTGATCGGTCAGTGCCTTGGCGCCGGCACCCACGTCGGCGGGACGATCGCCGCCGGTCCAGGCGTACATGCGCATGCGATCACGCACCTTGCCGCCCAGCAGTTGGTGCACCGGGACGCCGAGTTCGCGGCCCTTGAGGTCCCACAGCGCCTGGTCGATGCCGGCGATGGCGGACATCAGAATCGGGCCGCCGCGATAGAAGCCGGCCCGGTACATGACGTTCCACAGGTGCTCGATATTGCGCGGATCCTGGCCGATCAGGTAGTCCGACAGCTCGTGCACTGCGGCTTCCACGGTGGCGGCCCGGCCCTCGATGACCGGCTCGCCCCAGCCGTAGACGCCCTCGTCGGTCTCGATCTTCAGAAAGCACCAGCGTGGCGGAACCTGCCAGGTCTTGAGTCGGGTGATCTTCATGGTCGATGCCTCTTGTGGGGGCCTGCTTGGCCCGATGTCGATGGGGTTGGGTGAAGCGAGCGGACGGGCTTAAAGGTGTCGCGACGCCGGTGTCGTGATGCCACTGGCCGGGAGTGTCTTGTCCAGGTCACGTGCGGTGCGCTCGAGCAGCAGTTCCGTGGCGCGGCGGGCCTGCTCTGGCTGCCTCAGGCGAATCGCCTCGAGTAGCTGGCGGTGGCGCTCCAGGCTGTCGCTGAGTCCACGCGCATGGCCGCCTGCTGCGTCGTCCGTGGGGCCGTCGGAGGAACTCCCGGCATGGCGCTGCGAGCGCTGGATCAGGGCCACGATGGAGGGCCTCAACAGCAGCCCCATCTGGCGCCAGACCAGGTTGTGGCTGGCGCGATAGATGGCGTCGTGAAAGGCCACATCGTGTTCGGCGTGGGCCAGTCGTTGCGAGGGCGCATCGGCGGTCTCCCGCATGCCGTCGAAGGCGCGTTCGATGCGTGCCAGGTCTTCTCCGGAGGCGTTAAGCGCCGCCAGCTCGCCGATATAGGGCTCCGCTGCCAGGCGAAAGGCGAACACCGCCTCGACCAGTTGCGGGTGGGGCGCGTCCAGGCTGGCCATCCAGCCGCTCATCTGCGGATCCAGCAGATGCCAGTCGACGATATCGCGCACCACGGTGCCGCGACCGGCGGTGCGCTCGATCAGGCCCGCCGCGCTGAGTTCGCCCAGGGCGTTACGCACCCGATTGCGGCTGGCCTCGAAGTGCTGGCACAGATCCAGCTCCCGAGGAAACAGATCCCCCGGCTGCCAGTGTCCCGACAGAATCGCCCGTGCCAGTACCTCGGCCAGCGCCGCGGCACCGCGACCCTCGGCGGGCCTCGGGAGTGAAGCGAGAGCGTCCATCCAGGCCTCCATAATGTTCGACGTTACTATAGTTAATGTCTGACATTTTAGGCAAGGCAGGAATGCCTCGAATGGGGTAGACCTTGGTGGAAGGCACGGTGCTGAACGCGTGCGCTTGTTAGCTCGCCGATTAGTGGCTGCCTGATTCTCGGCAGCCGCCGTCATTCTGCCCCATGCAACTCACATGCTGGCCTTGTCTGTGCTGAAGCTTACGTGTGGGCTCGAGAAGAGTGTGATTAGCCGCCACGCTGCGATGCAGGATGTATTGACGGACCAGCCTGCCATGCGTGATAGACATGATCAGAGCTACAAGCTGCTGTTCAGTGAGCCCAGGGTGATACGTGACCTCTTGACCGGGTTCGTCGAAGGCGAGTGGGTCGAGCGGCTGGACCTGGACAGCCTGGAGAAGGTCAGCGGCAGTTTCGTGACGGATGATCTTCGCGACCGCGAAGGTGACGTGATCTGGCGGGTGCGTTCTGGTGATGACTGGCTGTACCTTTATCTGTTGATCGAGTTTCAGAGCAGCGTCGATCCCTTCATGGCGCTGCGCATCATGACCTACGTGGGTCTGCTGTATCAGGACCTGGTGAAGCAGAGAAAGTTGGCCAGCGAGCGCAGGTTGCCGCCGGTGCTGCCCATCGTCCTCTACAATGGAGAAAGACGCTGGAGTGCCGCGAAGGAGCTGTCCGAACTGATTCATCCCGCAGCGACGGAGCTGGCTCGCTACCAACCCTCGCAGTCCTATCTACTGCTGGATGAAGGTGCGATCGTCGCCGACGAGCGCTGGCCTACGGACACCCGCAACCTGGTTGCCGCCATCTTTCGGCTGGAGTATCACCATAGCCAACAGGACGTGATCGACACCATCGGCCAGTTGGTGGAGTGGTTGAAATCACCCGGGCAGGCTCGGCTGCGGCGCCACTTCGCGACATGGATCAAGCGCGTCCTGCTGCCCAACTGGGTGCCGGGCGGGAAGAGCGACCACGAGCAGTGGCAGGCGCTCAATGACCTTGAGGAGGTACACACCATGCTGTCGGAACGTGCCAAACGATGGCCCGAACAGTGGAAGCAGAAGGGACTCGAGGAAGGACGACGGCTAGGGCGAGAGATAGGTCTAGAGGAAGGACGCGAGGAAGGACGCGAGGAAGGGCGCCTGGAAACCGCGCGTAACCTGCTTGCGCGCACCGCCATGGATGACCGCGAAATCGCAGAAATCTGTGGACTCGAGCTTGAGCAGGTGGCGGAGCTGAGAAGACAAGCATGAGGCAGGACAGCAGTGAATAAGGCCCACCTCCTGCTTTCCAGATGGCCCCATCCGGCGCCGATGACGCTCTCTCAATCGAATGTCTGTGGAAGCCCCGTCCAGTCCGGGAACTCCAATCCACCCAAGCGCATCTCGATGCTCAGCCCGAGTTCACGGGCGCACAGGCTCAGGGTGAGGCGGTCATCCTGCGCCTGCCAGGCGTAGAGGGGATCGCCCGACTGCTGACGATTTGAATGACTATTCGTATGGCTATTCGAATGGCTGATCATGTCGGTCAGGTCAGGCGCCATCAATGAGCCGATGCGGGTGGCAAGGACGTGGTCCGGGGGCTGGCCTTCGAGACAGCCGAGTTTGTAGCGGGCCTCGTACAGGGTCCAGGCGCGGTAGAAGGCTGCCAGGGCATCCGGCGCCCGCTGGATGGCCCGGCGTACGCTGGCTTCGGGCAGCGTCGCGATCAGGCCATCGAGGCGGCTTCGGTGACGCTGTCGCTGTCGCCGGTCGGGACATTCGATATCCAGCCCTACCGGCACCTCGGCGAGCCCAGCGACGACCAGGCTGCCGCTGTGGCTGAGGCACGCGGTCCAGGGCGAGGGTAGCCCGGGGTGGCGAGGCGGCCCGGCACCGCGAGGGGACCAGCCCGCCACCGGGCAGTCAAAGCCGAGTCCGGCGGCGAGTCGGCTGAGCCGTTCACGACCCAGGTGCGAGGCAGCCTCGCCGCGAATGCCTGCTTGAATGCGTCGCGGCTGTCGCCCGTTGTCGTGTCCTTGGCGTGCTTGCTGCGACCCAATTCCTTGTTGTCTCCCCCGTGCCGCACCCTGATCGGACGTGCCGCTGGCCGGCAGTTCGGCGATGGCCAGCAGCAGGCATGGGAGACGAGCCTCAGCGCAGGGTGACGACATCGCCCTTCAGCGCGACACCGGCCATCAAGGCGCCGGCGTGGCACTCGTACTCGCTGGTCGAGGCGCGTGCGTTCCTGTCGTAGAAGCTCTCGATGTTGACCACGGCGTTGCCGCCCTGCTGGCGGGCACTATCCTGGAGCGCGATCAGCGCCGACAGCATGACCCAGCGACAGGCCTCTTCGTCGGTCTTGTTGAAGGCGTTGGTCTTGCGGCTGGTGACCACCTCACCGAAGTCCTGGCTGACGTTGCCGCCGGCATCGGCAAACACCAGGCGGATGTTCGGGTCAAGCTTCTCCTGGGCGGCCGGAGTGGCCAGGGCTTCCTGGATCGGCAGGAAGTAGGGGGTGTCCCTGGCTTGGGCACTGGTGGCTGCGCCAAGGCCTGCGACCAGTAGCGTCAGTGCGAGGATTCCCTTTCTCATGGTGTCGTTTCCTTTCTTTTTGGTGGGAGGCCTGGTGGCCCCTTGGGCTTCAGCTACGGCCAGCGGCGGAAGATCAAGGAGGTGTTGATGCCGCCGAAGGCAAAGTTGTTGCTCATCACGTACTCGCAGTCGATGCGTCGGCCCTCGCCGCGCAGGTAGTCGAGCTCGGCGCAGGCCGGGTCGGGATGGTCGAGATTGAGGGTGGGGTGAAACCAGCCCTCGCGCATCATCTCGATGGCGACCCAGGCCTCGAGGGCACCGCAGGCCCCCAGGGTGTGGCCGGTGAAGCTCTTGAAGGCGCTGACCGGCTGGCGCTCGCCGAATACTGCCCGGGTTGCCTGGCTCTCGGCGATGTCGCCACGATCGGTGGCGGTGCCGTGGGCGCTGACGTAGCCGATCTGGGCGGGGCTGACGCCGGCATCGTCGAGGGACTGGCGAATCGCGCGCTCCATCATGGCGGCGTCGGGCTGGGTGACGTGGCGGCCATCGCTGTTGGTGCCGAAGCCGACCAGTTCGGCGTAGATGCGGGCGCCGCGCGCCTGGGCATGCTCCAGGTCCTCGAGGATCAGGCTACCGGCGCCTTCACCGATCACCAGACCGTCTCGGTTGCGGTCGAATGGGCGCGGCGTTGCCTCGGGGGTGTCGTTGCGGGTGCTGGTGGCGAACAGGGTATCGAAGACCGCCGCCTCCGAGGCGGACAGTTCCTCGCAGCCGCCGGCGATCATCGCCTTCTGACGGCCGAAGCGGATCGCTTCGTAGGCGTAGCCGATGCCCTGGCTGCCTGAGGTGCAGGCGCTTGAGGTGGTGTGAATCCGTCCCCGTAGGCCGAGAAAGACGCCGATATTGACCGGCGCGGTGTGGGCCATCATGCGGATGTAGGAATTGGCGTTGAGGCCGTCGGTGGACTTGTTGATCAGCATGTTGCCGAAGTCGGCCACGGCGTCGGGTTCGCCGGCGGAGGCCCCGTAGGCGATGCCCATCTCGCCGCTGCCCAGCAGGTCGCTGTCGAGCAGCCCGGCATCCTCGAGCGCCAGCTCGCTGGCGCGGGTGGCCATGCGCGCGCCGCGCCCCATGCTGCGCAGGGCCTTGCGATGGTAGTGGGCGGGCAGGCTGAAGTCTTCCACCGGGGCGCCGAGGCGAGTGTTTAGCCCATCGTAGACGTCCCACTCGGGAAGGTGGCGAATTCCACTTTCACCGCGCTGCAGTCGGGTCTTGATCGTGTCCCAGTCGTTGCCGACGGGAGAAAAGCCGGCCATGCCGGTGACCACCACGCGGCGGCCAAGTCCATCGGCTCGATGTCCATTGTGATGCATCAGCAGAGGCCTCCATTGACGGCGATGACCTGGCGGGTGATATAGCCTGCGTCCTCGGAGCACAGGAAGCTGACGGTGGCGGCCACCTCCTCGGCGCGACCGCTGCGGCGCATCGGAATCGCCTTCAGCGCTTCCTCGCTGGCCAGACCCTCGGTCATGTCGGTGTCGATCAGTCCCGGGGCCACCGCGTTGACGGTGATCCGGCGCTTGGCCAGCTCCACCGCCAGGGCCTTCACCGCGCCGATCAGGCCGGCCTTGGCGGCGCTGTAGTTGACCTGGCCGCGGTTGCCCATGATCCCCGACACCGACGACATGACCACGATGCGGCCTGGCCTGCGGCGTCGCACCATGGGCATGGTGATCGGCTTGACCACGTTGTAGAAACCGTTGAGGCCGGTATCGATGACGCTGTCCCAGTCGTCATCGGTGAGCGCAGGGAAGGCGCCGTCGGCGGTGATGCCGGCGTTGCAGACCACCCCGTGGTAGGCGCCGTGGACCTCCATGTCGGCCTCGAGAGCGGCTCTGGCGGCGTCTCTGTCGGTGACGTCGAAGCAGAGCACGCGGGCGTCACGGCCCAGGGCGTGAACTTCGTCGGCCACCTGTTCGGCGGCGTCACGGCGGCTGCGGCAGTGGACCACGATATCGAAGCCATCGCGGGCGAGCCTGAGGGCGATGGCGCGGCCAATGCCCCGACTGGAGCCGGTGACGAGCAGGGTATCGGTCATGGCGCTGAATCCTCGAGCATGGCCGACAGGGTCTCGGCACTGTCGGGTTGAAAGACGTTGAGGGTGGCGTGGGCCAGGCGCCGCTCCTTTGCGTCGCGCAATTCACCGCGGAAGGCGCCGAGTCCATTGTCGGCGCGGTAGTCGAGTTCGACCTTGACCTCGACAGGGGAATCGAAGACGAAATGCTCGACGTCGCAGTGATAGTGCCGTGAGCCCAGCAGAAAACCGATCCGGGGTTCGCCTCCGGCCTCGCGGGCGGCCCGCCCGGACCAGGCAGCGATGGCCTGGGCCAGCCACTCCAGGCCGACCCAGCCGGGAATGCCGTGGTCATTGGCAAAGGGGTCCTGCCGGTCGGGCGTGATACGGGCGATCAGATGTTCCTCACCGATCTCCAGCACGCTGTCGAGCAGGCACATGGCGCCGGAGTGGGGCACCAGGTCGGCGATAGGGGGCAGCGCGTCTGCACTGCCGGAAGAAGAGGCATCAGTGGACATAAGGGGGGCTGTCACGGGAGTCGGGGGTGTCGTCATGGCGCGCGCTCCATCACCAGGGCGATATTGTTCCCACCAAAGGCGAAGGCGTTGGTCAGGCTACGTCGCACCTCGGTGGCTGGCGTCGTATCAGATCCGCACAGCGAAAGCGCGGGCAGTTGCGGGTCTGCTGCGTGCAGATGTGGCGGCCGCCGGTTGTGGTGCATGGCCAGCCAGCAGAAGGCTGCCTCCAGCGCGCCGCAGGCGCCCAGGGTGTGGCCGGTGAGGCTCTTGGTCGAGCCACAGGCCACGCCATCGGGGAAGGCTTGAGCGACCGCCCGGGACTCCATGCTGTCGTTCTGTCGGGTGGCGGTGCCGTGGAGATTCAGATAGTCGATCTGATCCGGACCGAGGCCGGCCATCTCTAGAGCGGCGCGCATGGCCTCCAGAGCGCCCATGCCGTCGGGGCGAGGGGCGGAGATATGGTGGGCGTCGCTGGTCTCGCCGCAGCCGCTGAGCTGAACGCCGCCGGGTTCGGCGGTGACCAGGAACAGTGCGGCGCCTTCGCCCAGATTGATGCCGTCGCGATCCTCGGCGAAGGGGCGACAGGGCTCGTCGCTGACCGCCTCGAGGGCGGCAAAGCCGTTCACCGTAAGACCGCACAGGCTGTCGGCGCCACCGGCGATGACGGCGTCACACAGCCCCGCCTTGAGCATCCGCCTGGCGCTGGCCAGGGCCTTGGCGCTGGAGGTGCAGGCGGTCGACAGGGTATAGGCGGTGATCAGACGGATATCCGGCCGCTCGGCGGCCAGGCGCCAGGCCAGAAAGTCGGACGCTGCGCCGATCTCGTGGCGGCAGTAGTGGAAGGGCTCTGGCCACTGGCCGCTGGCGGCACGATGGGCCACTGCCGCCTCGGTCTCGCCGATACCGGAGGTGCTGGTGCCCAGCACGACGCCCAGGCGTGCCCCGGGATGGCTGGCAAGGTAGTCATCAAGGGTCGGCCGCAGACGCGCGAAAGCGGCGTCCAGCAGGCGATTGTTGCGCGAACGATGGCGCGCCGGCCAGTCACCGTCGTCGGGCAACGGCGTGGTCACGGTGCCCAGCCACAGCGGCCTGCCGGGGGTGTATTTATCGCTACGCACCAGGCCGTGCTGGCCGTCGAACAGCCGCGCGGCGATGGTCGAGAGGTCATCCCCCAGGGGGCAGACCAGTGCCGGCGCATGCAGTCGGCAGGGTGTCTGCGCAGGTGTCACGTCGAGGGGCATGGTGAATCGGTCACTGCGTTATGGTTGGTGGTGGTCGTGCTGACGCTGCTGTTCGGGCTTTTGTTCTCGCGGGCATCCGGGGAGGGCGCGAGGGTCGCCACGCTGAGCCGGTAGTCAGCCTCGATATCATGAATCACGTGGCAGGTCGGCGTCATCTCGAGTCGCACCGCCAGGCGGCCCTGATGATAGATGCGGCGCTCGTGGTCGCGCTGCTCGAGCGACCAGTCACTGCCGGCGAAGGCCTCTCGCAGGCGTGCTTCGGGCCACAGGCTGAAACTCAGGCGGCTGGCCAGCCAGTCGGCGCTGAAAGGCGGCTCGAAGGCGGCGCCCGGAGCGAAGCGCGCGCCCTCGTCATCCTGCACCAGGGTCAGCAGTCGCTGGCCCTGAGGGCTTATCAGCGCCAACTGAAGCTGCTGGTGGTCATGACGCAGCACGCCGAGCAGCACGCGGCGCTCGCCCTGGTGCTCGAAGGTCAGCCGCTGGGTCTGGGCGCTGATGGGCGCTAGCGTGTGCAGTGCCGGCATCGGCGCCACGCCTGGACCCAACCCGCAGGCGCCGAGCAGGCAGAGTATCACTAGCGCCGCGAAGGACCTGCCTGGCCCACGCAGCCTGGCCCAGGGGCTCGACCACCCGCCATTTGGCGGGTGGTGCGGGAGCGTAGAGCGCACCTTCACGGAGCGACGGCCTGGCTGTCCAGTTCGCAACGCTCGGCCAGGCTGGTGAGGCGTCGACGGCTGGCGGCGACAAAGGGGTTGTCGATGTCCCAGGCGTATCCCGCCAGCACCGAGGCGATCATCTGACGCACCCGGGGCTGTTGATCCGGATGGAAGATGACGCGTGGCAGGCGGCCGTCGTACCAGGCATCGACAAACTCGCGGAAGGTGGCGACACCACGGCGCAGCGGTGCTTCAAAGTCCTGCGCCCAGTCCACGGCCTCGCCGTCGAGCTGGTCTGCTACCAGTGGCGTCGCGCGCAGCGCCGAGTCCAGCGCGATGGTGACGCCGGAAGAGAACACCGGATCGAGAAACTCGCCGGCGTTGCCGAGGATCGCGAAGCCCGGCCCGTGCAGGCGGGTGATATCGGCGGAGTAACCGTCGATGCGCTGGACCTCGCGGGTGGCCGTCGCGTCCTTGAGCAGGCGAGCGTAGCGGGGCTCCTGACCCAGCATCGCCCACAGCCGCTGGTCGTCGCTGTCGCCGGCGCTCTCGAGCAACTCGGGACTGGCGACGACACCGACGGAGGCGCGCCCGTCACGGAAGGGGATCAGCCAGTACCACACGTCCGGGTGGGTCGGGTGGACGCCGATCAGAATCTTGTCGCGGTCATGCTCGGCGCGATCGATACGGTCTTCGACGTGGGTGAACAGCGCGCAGCGAGTGGCCAGGCTGGAGGGGCGGTCCAGCGCCTCCAGGCGTGCCAGCACGCGGCCATAGCCGCTGGCATCGAGGACGAAGCGGGCTTCGATGTCGAAGCACTTCCCGTCATCGTCGACACAGCTCAGTCGCGGCCTGAACGGATCGGCGCGAAAGTCGCTGACGCTGACGCCGAAGTCGACGCGCGCGCCCGCCGCCCTGGCACCCTCGATCAGGCGCTGGTCGAAGTCGTCACGGGGCACCTGCCAGGTGGTGCCGGGGCCATCGCTGAACTTGTCACGGAAATCGATGGCCGCGTAGTCGTCGCCCCGGCAAAAGGCGGCGCCGTTTTTCGGCTGGTAGCCACCGGCCTTGGCCGCCTCGAGCAGGCCGCAGCGCTCCAGGTGCACCATGCACTGGGGCAGCAGGCTTTCGCCGATGACGAAGCGCGGAAAGTGGGTGCGCTCCAGCACCCTGACCGAATAGCCCTTGCGCGCAAGCCAGGCCGCGGCCGCTGCGCCCGAGGGGCCGGCACCGATGATGGCGACGTCGGTATCAGGTCGATCTTCCATGGGATGAACTCTCCAGTTCTTGGGTGTCGCTTCCTGCGACACCCCGGTGGGCGGCCACGCCAGCGCGTTCCGTCGCGCCTCGGGCCAGGGGGACCAGGCACCAGGTGGCAACCAGTCCGATCAGGCAGGTCTGACCAAGAAAGTGCAGTGCCGGCGTGGCACTGAACGCCAACAGGCCGAACGCCAGCAGGCTGGACGCGCAGGACAGGCTGATCGCCAGCCATGCGCCCGGGTCTTGCGGGTGCTCGGTGCTGAAGATACCGGCGTCGAGTCCGATGCCGAGCACCAGCAAAAGACCCAGCAGGTGAAACAGGGTCAGGCCGGTGTGGCTCAGTGCGTAGAGACCCAGGGTGATGATCACTGCGCCCACCGGCGGCAGCAGCACCCGCCAGGCGTGGCGACGGTAGCGCAGGCCGAAGACGCCCACCAGCAGTGCCAGGGCGAGTGCCAGCCAGCGCACCAGCTCCTCGCTGAGCAAGGCGAGCTGCTGCGACAGCGCCGCGACCCGATCGCGATAGATCACGTCCGGTGACTCGGCGAGCTGCGTCAGCGCCTTCGATGCGGTGGCGTCCACCTCACCGATGGTGATCAGGGCGGCGGGGCGTTCGAGGCCATCGAGCCAGAGCGCACGGTCGGCTTCGCCGGCGCGGCTCGACAGCCAGGTCTGCGGGGACAGGAAGGGCACCTCGTGCAGAGGATCTTCAAGGCGCGGGATCAATGTCGAGGGCAAGCCGGCAGCCTTCAGCAGCTCCGGCAGGGCCGCGGCGTAGCGCTCGCGCACCCGTTCGAGGTTGTGCTCCTGGGTCTGCATCGACGGTACCGCCTGGGCCAGGTGGCGATGGGAGGACAGGTGGCCCTCCCGTTCGAGCCGGGACAGCGGCTCGTCAAGCTGTTCCAGGCGCTTCAGCAGGGCATCCGGGGTCTCGGCACTGACGATCAGGTAGCGGAAGCTGGCCGGGCGCTCGAGCAGCGTCTGTACCCGCTGCTGTTCGGCGATCAGCGCAGCCGGCGACGGATTGAGCTGGCGCAGGTCATGGCTGGTGGTACTCCGGGTCAGCGCCAGCGCGGCAGCCACAACCAGCACCAGCGCCAGGGCGGGATACACCCAGCGCTGGCCGCGGCCAAGACGCAGTCGATCGAGCCGCCTGGCGATGGTGGCGGTAGCCGGGTGGTGATAGAGCGGCAGCCGTGGCAGCCACAGACGCACGCTGAGCCAGGCGCCGAGCAGGCCGAGTGCGGTGAAGGTGGCCATCTGGCGCAGCCCCGGCAAGGGAGTCGCCAGTTGCACCAGGTAGGCGCATAGGCTCGAGGCCAGGCCTAGCGTCAGGCCCGGCCAGAACAAGCGCAGTGAGCGCCCCGGGTTGAGTTGGCGGGTGCATTGCAGATGCAGCGCGTAGTCCACCGACAGACCGATCAGGCTGGCGCCGAAGGCCAGGGTGATCAGGTTGAGCGAGCCGAAGATCAGCCAGGTCAGCGCGCTGGCAAACACCAGACCGGTGGCCACCGGCAACAGCAGCGTGGCGATCACCAGCGGGCGGCGGAACACCAGCGCGAGCAACGCCAGAATGCCGAACAGCGAACCCAGACCGATGGTGGCGATCTCGTGACTCGCCTGCCTGGCACCGGCGGCGGCATGGAATACCAGCCCGGCGCGCAGCAGGGTCAGCTCGGGATGCGCCTGGCCGAAGCGCTCCAGCACCGCACTCAGCTCTTGCTGCAGTGCCATGTCGTAGGGGCTGGCCGCCAGGGTTGCGCCGATCAGGCTCCACTCGGTCTTGTCGGTGACCACCCCGGGGCCGCCGGGGTGCCAGCTGACCGGGCCCTGGAAGCGAGCCTCGAGCCAGCCGTCGAGCAGGCCGAAGGGGTCGCGCTCGAGATCGGCGTCGACGCCTGGGGCGAACAGCCGTGACAGGCCGCGCTGGCGCCAGGCCTCGGCGTCTTGGCGGGCCAGCGAATCGGTCAGCAGGCGATAGCGATAGGGGGTCAGGGTCTGATCCGGGCGCGGCGGCGACTGGCTATCCAGGCTTGCGATGATGCCGCTGGCCGTCAGCGCCTGGCGAAGCTCGTTGACCGCCTCCACGGGGGCGGCGTGCGGCGTCGCGTCGCTCGCGACCAGCAACAAGAAGCGGCGCTCGAAGGTGGACGCAAGACTGTCATCGGCGCGGGCGATCAACTCGCCCTGCTGATGTTCGGGCAGCAGGGCGGTGATGCGGGTATCCAGTGGCGCACCGCGCAGCACTTGCACGGCCAGCAGCACGATACAGGCCAGCAGCACCAGTCCCCAGCCGCGACTCGCCAGCAGCGCGCCGCGGGCTGAATCAGTGCCCCCGAGACTCATGCGCCGGGGGCTCCGGTCAGGGCGTCACAGGGCAGCGGCGACAACTCGAGGCGCAGACGATCGCCGTCGGTGAAGCTGACCTGAAGGTGCTCGACCTGCTCGGCGCCGTCCAGTTCGATCCCTTGCAGACGCTCGGCGATGGCCCTGTCCAGGGGCGCAAGTTGTGCCTGCCAGTCATCGAGGTTGCCGCCAAGGCGCACGCTGAAATGCCCTTCAAGGCTCGCCCAGTTGCCGTCGAACAGTCCCGTCAGAACGGGTAGCAGGGCCTTGAGCCCCGGTGGCAGTTCGGGGTTGTCGGCGGACAGCACGACCCGATCCTCGATCGGGCTCAGGGTCTGCCACACCAGCCCAGAGGGCTCGCGACGAAAGTAGCCGGCGCTGGGCAGTTCGGTCTGCAGGTCCGCCATCCAGCGGTTCTGCTCGAAACTCACGCAGGCCGGCTGATGCTGCTCCAGTTGCCGGCTCAACTGCGGCAGACTCGGTACCGTGCCGGTGGAGGCAACAGCAGCCGTTGCCAGCATCGGCAGCACCAGCAGGATGCCCGCCAGGGCGCCCCTCAAGGCTCGGCTTTTCCCGTGAGCCCAGCGAGGCCGGTGTGAACGGTGGTGCGTGGAGCTGTGGTTCATGGTTGCGCCTCCTGCCAGGCGATCAGCCGCTCGATCAGCGCAGGTGGCGAGGCCAGGCGCATCTCGCCATCGTCCAGCCCCACCGCGACCTGGACCGACCAGGCGCGGGTCAGGCGCTTGCGGCTCTCGGCGCAGCGGATGGTGTAGTCGATCTTGAGGCGGTTTTCCCATTCGCTCAGGCGAGCCTCGATGGCCAGGCGCTGGGCGAAACGAGCGGGCGCGGCGTAGCGCAGGCGCAGATCGATGATCGGCCAGGCGAAGCCCGATGCGCGCATCTGCAGGTAGTTGTAGTCGATGGCGTCGAGCAACCGGCAGCGGGCGATCTCGAGATAGCGCACGTAGTGGCCGTGCCAGGCCACCTCCATCATGTCGACGTCGTGAAAGGGCACCTCGAGCTCCACCTCGGCTCGGGGTAGCGGGCGATCGTCAGGCGTCATAGAACCTCCAGTGACGGCGGCGTATCAGGCCACAGAGGTGGTTGAGGTCGCTGTCCATGGCGCGGTCCTCGGCCAGGGGGGCGACGTCGCGGCGCACGCTGTCGACGAAGGCCGCCAGGCGCTCGGGAACGGCGCCGGCGTCGTTCAGTCGGCTGCGCAGTTCGACGCCCTGCACCGCGGCGTGCAGGGTCGCGGCAGCCACCTGCTCGACCAGGGTCAGCACGCGCAGGGCATCGCGCGCGGCGATGGTGCCCATGCTGACCTTGTCCTGGTTGTGGCACTCGGTGGAGCGCGAGAAGACGCTGGCCGGCATGGTCAGCTTGAGCGCCTCGGCGGTCCAGGCGGAGGCGCCGATCTGTACCGCCTTGTAACCATGATTGAGCGCGAGGCGCTCGGCACTGGCGCCGCTCAGGTTGCTCGGCAGGCCATGGTTGTAGCGGCTGTCCACCAATAGAGCCAACTGCCGGTCGAGCAGGTCGGCCAGATTGGCGGCGGCCTGCTTCAGACTGTCCATGACAAAAGCCACGTGGCCACCGTAGAAGTGGCCGCCGTGCATCACCTTGCCGGCCTCGGCATCGATCAAGGGGTTGTCATTGGCGCTGTTGAGTTCATTGGTCAGGAACTGTCGCCACCAGGGCAGGGCGTCTTCGACCACGCCGATCACGTGGGGCGCGCAGCGGGTCGAGTAGCGATCCTGCAGTCTGGGTGAGTTACGCGGGGTACGCGGTGCATGCAGGTCCTGGCGCAGCCTGGCGGCCACCTGCTGCTGTCCCGGGTGCGGCTTGGCGGCGAACAGTTCGGCATCGAAGTGGTAGGGGTTGCCGTCCAGCGCCTGCACCGACAGCGCGGTGATGCGAGTCGACAGTTGTGCCAGGTAGGCGCAACGGGCGAAGGCCAGGCAGCCCAGCGCGGTCATCACCGCAGTGCCATTCATCAGCGCCAGGCCTTCCTTGGGCTTCAGTCGATAGGGGAGCAGGCCGCGCTCGGCCAGGGCCTCGGCGGCCGGACGGCGGGTACCATTGTCGATGACCTCGCGCTCACCGCACAGCACCGCGGCCAGATAGGACAGCGGCGTCAGGTCACCGCTGGCGCCGACCGAGCCTTCCTCGGGAATCACCGGCAGCACGTCGTGCTCGAGTAGCCAGGCCAGCCGCTCGAGCAGCTCGAAGCTGACCCCGGACACCCCCTGGCACAGCGATACCAGGCGCACCAGCACCACCGCCCGGGCTGCCTCGATGTCGAGGATCTGGCCCATGCCGCAGCCATGGAAGGTGTACAGCTGGCGGGGCAGGTCGTCGATGTCCTGGTGGGCCACCGGTCGGGTACAGGCGTCGCCGTAGCCGGTGGTGACGCCGTAGACCACGCCGTCTTCTTTAAGCAGGCGCGCGAGAAAGCGCTGGCCGCGCTCGATGCGCGTGCGAAACTCGGGAGCTGGCGACAGCGCGACGCTTCGGCGGCGCAGGGCCACATCGAGTACGTCCTCCAGGCTCAGGGCGCCGCCATCGAGGATCAAGGGGGCGGTCGGCTCAGCGGGGTGGGTCATGGTCAGTCGTCTCGTCGGCGATCCAGAAAGGAAAGAAGTTGAACCACTGCAACGGGTGGCGCTGGACGCGCCAGGCCAGGTCGGCGCAATGGCGTTGCATGGCCTCGGCGATCCAGGCGCTGCGGCCACGGCGCCCCAGCCGCGAGGTGTCGTCGATCAGGTCGAAGTCGACCACAAAGCCGTCGCCATCACGCACACAGGCAAGCCGGTAGAGCCGACAGCGCAGCAGGCTGGCGAGCAGGAAGGGGCCCTCGGGAAAGGGCGCCGGTGCACCGAGAAACTCGAGCGCACGGGTGCGGCCCTGGCGCAAGGGAATGCGATCGGCAGCGATGACCACGAAGCCTCCGGCGCGGATGCGTGCGTCCAGGCGCTGGGCGCTGGACGGTGAAATCTCGCTGACCTCGAGAATCTCGGGGCGACGGCGGCCGGTGGCGCGCTCCAGCAGTTCGTTGAACTTGCGCGCGTTGCGGGTGTGCATGATCACCGTCAGGTCCAGCGAGGGGTGGCGTTCGCTGAGGGCGTTGACGATGTCCAGGTTGCCGTGGTGGGCGACCAGAATCAGGCCCCCCTGGCCGCCGTCCACGGCCTGGGCGAAGTGCTGTACACCGTCGCCGGACAGCCGCGAGGGGGGATACTCGCCGTTCCAGGCGGCCACCTTGTCCATCAGCGATCGACCAAAGCTCAGAAAGTGACGAAAGCTACGCGCCCGCAGCCGCAGTGGCTGTCGTTCGAGCGCCGGATCGAGCCGTGTCAGGTAGTCCTGGGAGGCGCGCCGGGCGGTGCGGTGGGACAGGTAGTACCACAGGATCACCGGCCACAGCAGTAGCTGGAAGGGCCAGTCGCCGAAGCGTCTCAGCCAGACCATGAACAGCATCCCCGAGAGGGTGCCGCGCTCGCCGATGGCGGCCCAGTGGCGGTTCATGGCTGCCTCCGATGGCGCCACAGCAGACCGGGCAGGCGGGGCCACATGGCCACGAACAGGCGGGCGTGCATGGCGCTGATCTGGGCGTTGTCGCGCCACAGGGCGAAGTGGCTGACTCCTTGCTCGGGGTAGTGCACCCGTACCGGCAGGTTGGTGAGTTCGCCCCCAGCCCAGTACCAGCGCACCAGCACCTCGGTGTCGAAGGTCATGCGATCACCACAGGGGTGCCGACGCAGCAGGCCATTGACGGCAGCCAGGGGGTAGAGACGTACCCCGCACATGGAGTCGCGAATCCGCCGCGACAGGGTGTTGATCCAGACCCACACATGGGTGGCGTAGCGGCCGTACAGCCGGGCCCTGGGCACGCTGTCATCATAGCGGGCGTAGCCGACCAGCAGACGATGGGGCGTCTGGTGCATGGCATCGATGAAGGCTGGCAGGTCGTCCGGGTGGTGCTGGCCATCGGCGTCGACCTGCAATGCGTGGCTGTAGCCCAGCCGCTCGGCCTCGAGCAGCCCACTGCGCACCGCCGCGCCCTTGCCACGATTGCGCTGGTGGGTCACCAGCGCGTGGCCCGCGTTGGCCAGACGCTCGAGCTCCCGGCGACAGGACGGATCACTGCCGTCGTCCACCAGGATCACCGGCAGGCCCAGATCGACGAGCCGCCCGACCACTCCGGCCACACTGTCGGGGTGGTTGTAGACCGGTACCACGGCGCAGGGGCGGGGCTCAGTCATGGCGCGCCTCCAGCCGGACCCTGCCGCCGGCGTGGCGACCCTTCGGCGAGTCGAACGAGAAAGCGATGCCATCGGTACGACGCTTGAGCGTCAACGTCAGGCGTTGGCCGGGACGCAGGACCTTCTGGAACTTCAGCCGGTCGACGCCGCGAAAGGCGCAAAGCGCCGGAAACCGCTCACGCGCGTGGTGGATGGCCCACTGCACCAGTACCACCCCGGGAACCAGCGCGAAGCCCTCGAAGTGGCCTTCCAGATAGCGCAGACGCTCGGGTACCTCGAGGGTGATGCGCTGCTCGTCGTCGACGTCCACTGCGCCCAGCCAGCGCGGCAGACGATCGTCGTCGAGGTCATCGAAGAAGCGACGCAGGGTAGCGTGATCGTGCTTGCCCTGGGGATTGAGTGGAAGCGACTCGACGAAGCGCCAGTAGCGCGGAATCGCCGACGGCTCGTGTTCGCTGGCGAGGTGCTCGCGCAGGGTCGAGATCAGCCTTCTTCGGGGCTCATGCTGCTGGGGTAGCGCATCGCCGGCCACGGCCAGCACCACGCCGAGCCTTCCGTCGCGCAAGTCGAGATCCACGCAGCGGGCGTCATCGACAACCTCGTGCTGGCACAGACGTTGTTCCAGCGCCGTCAGCGAAACACGCTTGCCGCCGATCTTGGCCAGTCGGTCGCGGCGCCCCAGCAGGCGAAAGCCCTCGCCCTGGCGCTCGACCCGATCGGCCTGGTCCCACCACTGCTCCGGCCGGGCCAGGAAGGGCGAGCGCAATCGCAGGGAGCTGTCATTCAGGTCCAGCTCGACCCCGGGGAACGGGGTCCAGAGATCACCGCTCGACTGCCGACGATGGGCGATGCCGCCGGTCTCGGTGCTGCCGTAGATCTCGATCACCGGGCTATCCAGCAGACGCTCGCAGCGCATGGCGTCGTCCCTGGACAGCGGCGCTCCGGAGCACAGTACCCGGGCAATGCGCTGGTGGTGCAGGGCCAGGTGCTGCGGCAGCCGCGACAGTTGCGCGGGGCTCGCGACCAGGCAGGCGTCCAGCCCGACCGAGGTTGCCTCGCTGACCCGTTGGCCCATCACCTCGGGGAAGCGGCTGTCGTCGCCACAGAAGGGGGCGCCGTGACACAGCGGCGCTAGAATACCGGCGAGCAGGCCGTAGATATGCTGGTGACTAACCTGACAGACCACGGCTGTCTGTGCTAGCGGCCACAGTGCGGCGTGACGCTCGAGCTCTTCGTCGAGTTGGCGAAAGCACTTGGGCTCGAGGCTTGGTTGGCCGGTGGAACCCGAGGTGCACAGCACCACCGCCTCTTTTTCCGCCGCCTCTCTGTCAGCCATCACCGCCGTTGCACCGGCAGGGTTCCGATCAGCTTCCCACTGTGCGGTGGCGAGGGGTTCCTGGGCAGGTAGATCCTGGGTGTCTTCCGGCGATGGCTCGGCGGGGAGTCGGCCGACGACCAGCGGCATCAGTCGCGCCAGAGTGGCGGGACGATCATCGCCGGGAAGCAGCGCGCTTTGTCCGCTTTCCCAGAGTGCCAGCAAGGCTGCAGTAAAAGTGATCGGGTCTGGGTCGAGCAGCAGCCAGCGACCGTGCGGGCGAGGGGCGAGCCAGGCGAGCCAGGCGTCGATTCGCCGGCCAAGATCCCGGGAATGGCACCAGCGGGAGGGCAGGTGCCGAGCGTCCGGCCAGGCCTGTCGCCAGGGGCGATCTGCCAGACACAGATAGCCGTCACGGGTTGTCGGGGCGCCGATGATGGGGCGTGTCATGAGGAGGAGCTCCGCAACCGGCGACGGCACAGCCATTCGCCGGTAAACATCAGGGCGATCAGGCCATAGCTGATAACGCCGTTGTACAGGGTCCAGACGTCCAGGTCCGCAAAGGCCGCCGTCCAGGCAGCGATACCGCCATTGATCAGGAAGAACAGGCACCAGGCCTGGGTGACGCGCCTGGTATAGCGCACCCCGGCGGGGGGCAGGTCGGGCTCCTTGAGACGCGCCAGGCGTTCGATCACCGGCATGCCTCGCCACAGGCTGGCGGCGAAGGACGCCAGCAGTACCGCATTGACGGCCACCGGGTAGCCACGCATGCCAAGCTCGGCATCGACGGCAAGCCCCACCGCCAGCAGCGCCAGAGCGGCAAGGATCGCCAGGCCGCGTGCCTGGGGCAGGCGCCAGGCGATCAGCCCGCAGCCAATCAGCAGCAGTGGCCAGGGCCCCAGGGTGCCCCGCAGCCACCACACCGACAGCGGCCAGCTCAACGACAACGCGGTGGCAAGCACCACGGCGGTAGTGGACACCGTGCGCAAGACCGGGCTCAGTCGCGCATCAGCTGATCGACGGCGTTGACCACATCATCGATGCTGCGCACCGACTTGAAGGCCTCGGGATCGATGCGCCGACCGGTGAACTGCTTGAGTTCGACCACCAGATCGACGGCGTCGATGCTGTCGATGTCGAGGTCTTCGTAAAGACGGGCCTCCAGGGTTACCTCGGCAGGAGAGACTTCGAACAGCTCGACCAGGGTACGTTGCACGTGGGTGAGAATCTGTTCACGGCTGATGGCGGCTTCAGTTGACACGGCGTTCCTCCACCAGTGCTTGCAGCGCCGCCAGGCTGGCGAAGTGGCGGCGAGTATCCTCGGCCTCGGCGTCAAGGGTGACGCCGTATCGCTTCTGCAGCGCCAGGCCCAGTTCGAGGGCATCGATGGAGTCGAGCCCGAGGCCCTCGCCGAACAGCGGCGCATGGTCGTCGATGTCTTCGGGGGTGACATCCTCGAGTTCGAGGGTGTCGATGATCATGTGCTTCAAATCAAGCGACAGCGGTACGCTTTGGTTCATGGTGGAGGCGCTCCAGTTCCCTGTTGAAGTAGTGGCTCAGTTCCCGCGTCAGTTGTCGGGCTTGCTGGCTGGTCGGTTGGTTTGACGCCGGCTCTGGCGGCAGGTCGTCGAGTATGTGCAGGTCCATCTGAACCTTGCGCCGGGGGATGTGATACCAGGGCTCACCCTTGGTCAGGGTGGTGGGCGAGCATTTGATCAGCACCGGGGTGATGGCGCTGCCGGTGCGCAGGGCGATGTTCGCCCCGCCACGGCGAAACTTGATCGGACGACCGGGCGTGGTGCGTGTGCCCTCGGGAAACAGGATCAACGAATTGCCCCGGGCAAGGCTGTCCCGCGCGGCCTCGAGCAGTGCCTGGGGATCGCGGTTGGTGATATAGCCGGCGACACCGATCGGCCCGCGGGTGAAGGGGTTGGTGGCGAGCCGGCCCTTGACGATGCAGTCGGCGTTGGGGGTATAGGCCAGCAGGAACACCACATCGATCAACGACGGATGGTTGGCCAGAATCAAACGGCCGCCACGGGCGAGTCGCCCACGACCTTCCAGGCGATAGTCGAGTACCCCGAGGCCCTTCATCAGCGCAATGAAGGCGCGAAAGACCCGCTGGATCAGACGCCTGGCCAGGCGTTGGCGACGCACCGGGTCGCGCATCCCCAGTTGCAGCAGTGGTGCCACCACCAGGCCGATGATCAAGCCGCCAATGCCGAAGGCAGTGAAGGACAGGAAGGTGCCGATGCCGCGCCGCCACTGGTCCAGCGTCATGCTTCCTCCAGGCGCCAGCCCGGGGCGGCGGCGAGACGTGGACTGCAGCCACCAAGCCAGTCGATGACGTCGAGCGGCGTCGGTGCCGCCCCTGGCGTGGCGTCCTCGGCTACCAGCGCCCGGCCCTGGGTCAGTGACAGTCGCAGGCCCACCGCGCAGGCGTGCCCCGGGTGCGGCGTGCAGTCGATATAGTCGCCGGGAAGCGTCCCTTCGCTGAACACAATGACCACCGCTTCATGGCCCTCGGCCAGGTAGCCACGGGCTTCCCACAGCAAGGCGTTGAACTCGTTGCCGCTGGCGCCGAGCGCCTGTAGAGGGCGGTAGTGATGGTTGGCGATGGCGTGGACGCCCAGGGTGGCGTTGTGCACTGACATCGAAAACCGAGTAGGCGAGAGCGGTTCCTGATTCGCCAGAGCCTTCAGCATCGACAGAGTAAAGTTGGCGTCGCCGTGGCGGGATGCGTGGATCAAGGGACAACGCGCCTCGGGATCGAGCCCTGCAAGAATATCGCAGGTGGCCCGACCGGCATTGTCCAGTCGGCGTCGTAGCATGGCCGGTAGCGAGACTCCCGGCTTGTCTGAGGGCAGTAGTCGGGCATCCTTCGTCGCGTTTTCTTCGCGGAGAGGATCCCAACCAAGCCATTCACTTAGGCGTAGTTGTTCCATGCTTAAAATCCGCCTGAGCGAAAAGGTAAATTTTACCGCTAAATCTGCACCTATCCAAGCACGTTAATTATCAGTATTACGTCGAAAAAGGGGTGTTTGGTCGCGTTTTTTTCTGATTGGCGCACATGTCGATAGGCGCGCGGTGTAAGCAAGGTTGGGCTCGATAAGGCCTTTCAAGGAAAGTTGCTCCGGAAAGTACCGAGATCAGACACCAAAGCCACATCAAACAGGGCATAAAGCCACATCAAACAGGGCATTAAGATGCGACATATGTGGGGCGACATGGTGGCGTGTTTCATTGCTGTCCAGATCACTGCGGTTGCATGTGGTACAGGAGGCCTCGGTGGAAGTCCGTCGGCGCTATTCGGGGTGCGAGCTGCTGCAAAGGCACAACCTGACTTTCTTGTCGAACCAGAATGGGCCACCGAGGCGGCCCGTTTTTGTCCGTGTACGTCAATGCCGAGCGAGTGGCCGGGCATCGGCGCAGCGAGGCTGACGGCTCGTGCCTGATCAGGGCGTCGCCTTCTGGGCGATGGCCTGGCGATAGCTTTCAAGCGTCAGCTGATTGCTGGTCGCCCAATCGCTGTCGACCACCATCTGCATGCGATCCTTCAAGTGGGCGTGGATCGGTTCCAGCTGTCGTGCGTCGGAAAAGGTGAACTCGGTCTCGATATCGGTGTTCAGGGCGATAGCCCAGAAGCCCGGCTTGACCCAGGTCCAGAAGCGGGTCACACCGATATCCACGGTGGTCACGTCGTCGCTGGCGTCGGCGCTGTTGACTACATTCCAGCCTGCGTCCTCGAAGCCTTCGCTGGCGTAGACGCGCACCAGCTCCGTGATGGTCTTGTCTTCCGGCAGCAGCACGTCCCCGAGCGCCTTGCCGTAGCCATTGCGCTTGCGTCCGATGGCCCGGGACTTGAGCTCGTCCGTTGCCGCCTCGGCGCCTTCGAACCCCAGCGACGGAATGTCGGCGGAGCGAGGAGCTTCCTCGAACTGCCGCTGATCGGTGACGTTGCGTATGTACAGGCTGGGGCCCGGATTTGCCTGAGTTACCGTCGCGGTGTCGGGCGCTTGTACGTCCACGGTGCTGCGGCTGGTGGCGCATCCCTGCAGAAGGGCGGCCGCCATGATGATGGCGGCCAGCATGATCTTTTTCATCTAGGTTCCCTGAGTCTCTTGATATCTATTGAAATTTTCGTTGGCAGCATAGCGATCTGTGCCGAAGCGAAAAATATCAGGACTGGCTAAAAAAATGCAGCGGACTCAGGCCGAAGCCGGCTCGTAAGACAACGTAATGCAGGTGTGTGATTGTAATTATCTAAGTTTTGTTAATATCTTGTACATGTTTTATGTATTTGATTTATAGGTTTTTTTGGTCTTAGGTAGGTGGTGGGTGCTGTTGCAGGGTTTGTGAGAGGTATCTCGATTGCCTATAAGGGAGTAGCCCATTCGGCGGAGCGCCTGGCTACAGGTGCCAGCCCGACCGATGACAGTCCACGCCTGGTGGCGTGGAAGGCTCATTTCCCGAGCAAACAACGGAGTGTTTGTCATGGCGAAGAATCCGTACACCCAACCGAATCGAGACGAGGCTCATGACACTGAGCGTCGTACCGACGCCAACAGCAAGTCCGACAATCTCGAGACCTACCGCAGTGATGCGACCGGGCATGACCTGCGTACCAACCAGGGCACCCGGATCGCGGACAACCACAATTCGCTGAAGGCCGGCGAGCGCGGCCCGACGCTGATGGAAGACTTCATCTTCCGCGAGAAGATGAATCACTTCGATCACGAGCGCATTCCCGAGCGTATCGTCCATGCCCGCGGTGCGGCGGCCCACGGCTACTTTCAGCCCTATGAGGCGGCGGCAAGGTACTCCAAGGCGGGACTGTTTCAGGATACCGGCAAGAAGACGCCGGTATTCGTGCGCTTTTCCACCGTGCAGGGCGGCCGCGGCTCCAATGACACCGTGCGCGACGTGCGCGGCTTTGCCACCAAGTTCTACACCGATGAGGGTAACTGGGACCTGGTGGGCAACAACATGCCGGTGTTCTTCATTCAGGACGCGATGAAGTTTCCCGACCTCGTGCACGCGGTGAAGCCCGAGCCCCACAACGAGATTCCCCAGGGACAGTCGGCCCACGACACCTTCTGGGACTTCGTCTCGCTGATGCCCGAGAGCGCCCATATGGTGCTGTGGACCATGTCCGACCGGGCCTTCCCGCGGCACTACCGCTATATGGAAGGCTTCGGCGTCCACACCTTCCGGCTGATCGATCGACAAGGCAAGGCCCGCTTCGTCAAGTTCCACTGGAAGCCGCTGGCGGGCACCCACTCGCTGATCTGGGACGAGGCCCAGAAGCTGTGGGGTCGTGATCCGGACTTCAACCGCCGCGAGATGTGGGGAGACATCGAGAATGGCGATGCCCTGGAGTGGGAGCTCGGCATTCAGGTGGTCGAGGAAGAAGACGAGTATGCCTTCGACTTCGATATCCTCGATCCGACCAAGCTGATTCCCGAGGAGCAGGTGCCGGTGACTCCCATCGGCAAAATGGTGCTGGATCGCAACCCGGACAACTACTTTGCCGAGACCGAGCAGGTCGCCTTCAACCCCGGCAATGTAGTGCCCGGCATCGACTTCAGCAACGATCCGCTGCTTCAGGGGCGCCTGTTCTCTTATCTGGATACCCAGATGCTGCGCCTGGGTGGCCCGAACTTCCATGAGATCCCGATCAACCAGCCGGTGTGCCCGTTCCACAATCACCAGCGCGACGCTCCGCACCGTCAGACCATCAACAAGGGCCAGGTTTCCTACGAACCCAACTCGATCGAGGATGGCTGGCCCCGGGAGACCCCGCCGGCGGAAGAAAACGGCGGTTTCGAGAGCTATCAGGAGCGCATCGATGCCCACAAGGTCAGGGCGCGCAGCGAGTCCTTCGGCGACCACTACTCCCAGGCCAGGTTGTTCTGGCATAGCCAGAGTGACGTCGAGAAAGAGCACATCATCGCCGCTTACGCCTTCGAGTTGTCCAAGGTCGAGCGTCCGTGGATCCGTGAGCGGGTGATCAAGGAGATCCTGCCCAATATCGACATGGAGCTCGCGCGCCGAGTAGGCGAGGTGCATGGTGTCAAGCCGCCGGAGCATCCGCCGGCACCCTCGGAAGAGTTGGGCACCACGTCGCTGGACGCCTCCTCGGCGCTTAGTTTGATGCATCGCGGTCAGCCGGATATTCGCTATCGCAAGGTGGCGATCCTGGCCACCGACGGGGTCGACGGTGACCAGGTGGAAGCGCTGCAGAAGCGCCTGGAAGCCGAGGGGGCCCAGGGGCTCATCATCGCGCCGTCGATGGCGCCGGTGGCGACCGTTCAAGGCGGCACCCTGACCCCGGATGCCATGCTCAACGGACTGCCGTCGGTGACTCTGGACGCCGTGGCGGTGGCCCCTGGCGATGACAGTGTCAAGGCGCTGGCGGGTTCCGGCCTGGGGCTTTACTACGTGCAGGAGGCCTACAAGCACCTCAAGCCGATCGCTGCACTCGGCGACGGTGCCAATGTGCTGCAGGCGGCTGGCATCGAGGTGCCGGAAGACGGCGTGTTCTCGGCGCAGACCGTGGACGATCTCTACGCCGATTTCCAGGAGGCGATTCGTGGCCACCGGGTCTGGTCGCGCGACGCCAAGGCCAACGACATGCCGGCCTGAGGTCCGGCGATGGCAGACCCCTTTGAACAGGCGGTCAGCACAGCAGCCCCCGAGGAGACTCGGGGGCTTTTTTTGGGTTCATCGCATTTTGCCGGGAAATGCGGCGCGGATCTTCAGGAAGAAGTACGCCGTGTCGCGTTATCCATAGGCCATCCGCCGATCGGACCTGATCCACGGCTTGCTGTTGGGGCTATTGGCCGGTCTTACCCATGCCCTGTATTCGTGGACGGCACGCCGCCTCATGCAGCGGGGCATCGCTCCCCGGGCCGCCATGAGGGCCACCTTTGACCACCTTTGGATTGGGTGGCCTGATCTGAAACCTGTCCTCATGGTCGCCGAGGCCTTATGACTCCCAGACTTGCCAGCTGAGCCGAAACCAATCACTATTCGGCTCGCAATGTGAGTCGAATGCCGTTGTCATTCGGCTCCTCCGCCTTCTTGGAGGCCTGGCATGACCGATCACGCCTCGACATGGATCTGGCAGCATCCTGACTGGCCGAACTTCACCTGGCACGCGGCCGAGATTCAGCCGCGGGTCCAGGCATGCTGGAGGGATCTCGGCATCTTGCTGGGACGCTCGTGGGCTCTAACATCCGCGGATGACCAGGACGCTGAGGCAAGAGCCGCCCTGGATACGCTACTGCAGAGCATCGTTACCTCTTCGGCCATCGAGGGAGAGCGTCTGAACGTGGCGTCAGTTCGCTCTTCCTTGGCCCGACGCCTTGGTGTGGAGGAGCCGGAGGGGGCTACCTCACCACGTGCTGAAGGCCTGGCGGAGTTGATGCTGGATGCCACCTTCAAGCCTGACACGCCGCTGGACACCACCAGGCTGTTTCAGTGGCATCGGTGGTTGTTTCCCGATGCTGACGCGGGGCTTACGACGTTAAGGCCCGGGCAGTGGCGCGGAGTGGAGCCCATGCAGGTGGTCTCGGGTCGCCTCGATCGACCCAAGGTGCATTTCGAAGCGCCGCCGCGAGAGGGGTTGGAACATGAGGTTGATCAGTTCCTCACTTGGTTCGCGTCCAGCCGTCATGACCCCGAGTTGGATCCCCTGGTTCGAGCGGGCCTGGCACACTTCTGGTTTGTGACACTGCATCCATTTGAAGACGGCAATGGTCGGATTGCCCGGGCAATCGCCGATCGCGCCTTGGCGCAGGCGGATCAGCAGAGTATCTGCCTGTATGCCATGTCGGCTGCCATCCTGGAGCGCCGCGCTGACTATTATCGGCGCCTGGAAGCGAACCAGTGTGGCACGCCTGACCTGACGACCTGGCTTGTCTGGTTCCTGGAGACGCTGGATGCCACCTTGTTGGATGTCCTGGGGAAGGTCGATAGGACGTTGGCCAAGGCCCGTTTCTGGCAGCACTTCAGGGCGGCCGGCCTGTTGCCTGAGCAGGTGACGGTGTTGAACCGCCTGCTGGATGGCGGTGAGAGAGGCTTCGAACACGGCATCAGTGCGTCGCAGTACCAGAAAGCCGCCAAGGTCAGTAAGGCAACTGCCACCCGTCATCTCGCAGGACTGGTCGAGAAGGGGTGCTTGGTGAAGCTTCCAGGAGGTGGCCGCAGCACGCGCTATCAGGTACCGGAACGGTTTCATCAGGACAGCGGGGAGTAGGTGTCCGCCGTGATGACACGAGGAGAAGGAGTGCCGAGCCATACTGCTGAGCCCCGCGGTTGCGGGGAACGGTAGGACGGGGTGCCGCCCTCTCGACCTCGGTAAGGCACGTTGCCGACAGCTAGCTTGGCCTTTCCCCAATAGCGATAATAACTCGTTGAGACCGCTACATTTTTTTTCTTCGACTCCGCTCAAGCGGACCTCTGGTGACCCTGCGTTCAAGCACCAGCCGGTGTAAGCGTCACCTGAATGAAAGGTGCAGGAGTAAAGACGGTTCCCTCCAGCTAAATAAATTGCCTGAAGTGCGCATCATTGCCCGAGCTGATATCGACCTTGGTTGAGTCATCAGGAGATGTCTTGCAAGAGATGTCGGCGATGACGTACTGATCGGTGAGACGTTGTTTTTTCTACCACCGCCACTTTCACGAAGTTGGCGGTTTTTTGTTGCTTTTTCCGTTAGTTACTTATTCAAGTGACTCACTATGTGGTGGATTGGTTGACTATTTGACCGTGTATGGGGCCTTGCCTTGAATGGGATGAATCAAGGAGGCGCCATGGATGAACTGATTCCCCCCAAAGACCGCTCCGGCACCCAGACCCTGAGTCGAGGGCTCGAAGTGCTGCAGTGCGTCGGGCGTGGTATTTCCACGATCAAGGCGCTGTCCCAGGCGATGCAGCTCCCCCGCAGTACGGTGGCCCGCTCCCTGTCCTGCCTGGTCAGAGACGGCTACCTGCACAAGGTGCCCTACAAGGGCTACTACCTCGGGGCGAAGTTGATCGAGTTGGGCGAACGGGCGGCGGAGCAGCAGCCCCTGGTCGATATTGCCAGGCCGTACCTTGAGGCGCTGGCCGAACAGACGCGGGATACCGTGCACTTCGGGGTGCTCGACGGTGGTGATGTGCTCTACCTGTGCAAGTTGCCGGGCAAGCGGACTCTTGAGATGCGCTCGCGCACCGGAGGGCGCATGCCGGCGCTGGCCACTGCCCTGGGCAAGGCAATGCTGGCATCGAAGGATCCCTCCAGCTGGCCCGCCTACTATGCCGCCGTGCAGCGGGTATCCAGGCCTCGCGAGGATGCTCCTGCACTCAAGTCATTCGCGGAGGTCCGTCGCGATCTAAAGGAAGCCGACGTGCGCGGCTGGAGCTTCGACTGGGAAGAAAACGAGTACGGCATCCGCTGTGTCTCGGCACCGGTCAAGAATCATGTCGATAACGCCGTGGCCGCCGTCAGTGTCACCAGTGTCATTAGCTTTATGCCGAGAGACCGCATGGCAGCCTTGGGCCCCCAGGTCAAACGCACCGCCGACACCATCTCGCGAGCTCTTCGAGGTGAAAGTTAGCAAGCAGCATCGCGTCCAGGCGCGATCGCGCGTGACGCTCAGTGCCTGGCAGCCACCACCCACACCGGAGCGTGAGATGGACGTATTGGTCGATACCGGCCCCTGCAGCGCCGGGGATGACATGAATGGACCACTGATGATGCTGGCATCAGCTGTCTCTGACGATGTCAGAGAGGCCGTTCCGCCTGTGGACAGTGGTTGCCTGGGATCTTGAAAAGGACACCTGCCATGAACATTGTCTTCTCCGATCTGGATCACGCCGATCATGACATCGAGCGGGACATCCTGGCTTCCGCCGGATTCGACGCACCGATGCTGGCCTGTCGCAGCGAGCAGGATCTGGTCGATCAGCTTACTGACGTGGACATCGCGCTCAACCAGTACGCCCCCTTCACCCGTCGGGTGCTCGAGGCACTGCCACGACTCAAGCTGATCGTGCGCTACGGTGTCGGCGTCAATAACGTGGACCTCGAGGCGGCCACCGACGCCGGGGTGCAGGTATGCAACGTACCCGACTACGGCATGAACGAGGTCTCCGACCATGCCCTGGCGCTGACGCTGGCGCTCACGCGCAAGCTGGTGCCGATGAACCTTGCCTGTCACCAGGGTCGCTGGGACTACGTCGAGGCCATTCCATTGCGGCGGCAGTCGACTCAGACGGTGGGTCTGATCGGCCTGGGGCGGATCGGTCGACTGTACGCTCGGAAAGTCGACGCCCTCGGTTTCCGCGTCATCGGCTACGACGCCTTCTACCGCCCCAGTGCCGAGGATGGCACCGACTATATCGAAGCCGTCGAACTCGATTCGCTCTACGGACGGGCCGACGTGGTGGCGGTGTTCTGCCCGCTGACGGAGGACACCCGTCACCTGATCGACGCAGGGACACTGGCCGCGATGAAGCCCGGGGTCTTGCTGGTCAACACCTCACGAGGCGGGATCATCGACGAGGTGGCACTGGCCGAGGCGCTCGCCTCCGGTCACGTCGCCGGAGCAGGACTCGACACCACCGAACGGGAGCCGCTGGAACCCGATAGCCCGTTGTGGGCCCAGCCAAGCTGTCTGATCACACCGCACATGGCCTGGTATTCCGAGGACGCGGCTGCCGAGCTCAAGCGCAAGGTGGCCGAGGAGGCGGTGCGCTTTGCCAGAGGGGAGGCGGTGTACTGGGCCGTCAATCGGCTCGCGTGACGAACCCTCGAGAAGCGGATGCAGGATTGCTGTGACGACGGGCGCCTTGGTGCCCGTGCTCTTCAATGCCAACAACACCAACAAAGGAAGACCTCATGCCAAGACTCTCCAGAATGAAGCTGTCCCTGATCGCCGCGGCACTGGCGATGACCCCGGCGCTGTCCCAGGCCGAAACGCTGCGCATGTCCAGCGTGACCTCGACCTCGGCCAAGGACGCCAGTGTCGAGTTCAAGCGACTGGTTGAAGAGCGGACCGACGGCGAGCTCGAGATCACGCTGTTCCCGGATAACCAGCTAGGCGATGACAGGGTGGTGGTGGAAAGCACCATCTTCGGTGATATCGACATCGGTATCTCCTCGACCAGTCCGATGGCCACGCTGTTTGCGGACCTGTACGTGTTCGATGCTCCCTTCCTGTTTCTGTCGACGGAGGCCACCTACAGTGCCCTGGACGGTGAGGTCGGCGACAAGCTCCTCGAGTCGCTGGAAAGCAAGGGCCTCAAGGGGCTGGCGTTCTGGGAGAACGGTTTTCGCAACTTCACCGACAGCGGCAAGGTGGTGGCCGAGCCGGCAGATCTGGACGGCATGAAGGTGCGGACCATGGAGAATGAGGTCCATCTGGCGGCCTGGCGCGCCTACGGTGCGAATCCGACACCGATGGCCTTCACCGAGCTGTTTACCGCGCTGCAGCAGGGGACCGTGGACGCCCAGGAAAACCCGTTGGGCATCATCGACGGCAATCGCTTCCAGGAAGTGCAGGACCATGTGTCGCTGACCCAGCACGTCTATACGCCTTACCTGGTGTTCATGAACCTCGACAGATACAACGCCCTCGACGACTCCCTGCGTGAGGCGCTCGACGCCACCATCGATGAGATGACGACCTACCAGCGCGAGCGCTCCCAGCAGCTGGAAGGCGAGATCCTCGACAAGTTTGCCGATCAGGGGGTGACGGTGACCGAGATTACCCCGGAGCAGAAGGAACTGTGGCGTGATGCCGCCGTCGAGGCCGACATCTACTCGCTGGTCAAATCGAAGATGGAGCATCCCGAGTACCTCGACGAGCTGTTGAAGCCATGACCCGATGAGGCCAGAAGGCGCCCGCCGCACGCGGGCGCTTCGCTGTAGCCTTGCCGACTTCTGTCATCACCCCGCTGCCAGGGAGAGAGCGGATGAAACTTGTGAGATGGCTCGATGAGTACGCGGAGATCTCGATCTGCGTGGCGCTGATGTCCGCGATGACGCTATTGCTCGCGGTGCAGGTGTTCATGCGATACATCATGGGCGCGTCGCTGTCCTGGTCCGAAGAGCTCGCGCGCTACTTCTTTATCTGGTTGATTTATCTTGGGATCAGCTACGGCGCCCGGGAAATGCGGCATATCAAGATCGACGCGGCACTCAAGCTGTTCCCGCGCTCGGCGCGTCACTGGGTGGTCATCCTGGGGGACCTGCTGTTTCTGGCCTTCGCGCTTTATGTGGTCTGGACCAGCTGGGCGGTCATAGAGCGCCAGCTGATGCTCGGCCAGGCCTCCCCGGCTATCGGTGTTCCCATGTGGGTGGTCTACGCGGCGCCTTTCGTCGGCTTTGCGCTGACCACCCTGCGCCAGGTGCAGAGCATTCGCTGGCGGCTTGCGCATCCCGACGCCGTACACGACAAGGAGGTGTGAGATGACCGCGACGGTATTGTTCTTGAGCCTGGTGGTATTGTTGATCCTGAACGTCCCTGTGGGCATCGCCATCGGTCTGTCCTGTGTGGTGACCATCCTGTCCTTCGGCACCCTGTCAGAGCTCTATGTGGCCCAGACTCTGGTGTCGGCCACCGACAGCTTTCCGATCATGGCCATACCGCTATTTATTCTGGCCGGCGACCTGATGGGGGCCGGCGGCGTGTCGCGGCGGATTCTCGGGGTGGCCTCCGCCTTCTTTGGTCGCTTCACCGGGGGTCTTGCCATCGTCACCGTGGTGGTGTGCATGTTCTTTGCCGCGGTATCGGGCTCGGGCCCGGCCACGGTCGCAGCGGTGGGGTCCATGGTGGTGCCGACCATGCTCGAGGCCGGCTATTCGAAGTCCTTCGTGCTGGCGCTGGTGGCGGCGGCCGGGAGTATCGGCGTGATCATTCCGCCTTCGATCCCGATGGTGCTGTACGGGGTCTCCACCGGCACCTCTATCTCCAACATGTTCCTCGGCGGTGTCCTGCCGGGGCTGTTGATTGGTCTGGTGCTGATCACCTACGCCTACTTCTATTCCCGCAAGATGGGCTGGAAGGGCGATGATACCCCCTTCGATGGGCGCAAGACCCTGTGCCTGGTATGGGAGGCCAAGTGGGCGCTGCTCAATCCGGTAATCATCCTGGGGGGCATCTATGCGGGCATCTTCACTCCCACCGAGGCGGCGGCAGTGGCGGCGGTGTACGCCTTTGTCTGTGGGGTGTTCATCCATCGCGAGCTGTCGCCCCGGGATATCTTCAAGACCATCGCAGGGTCCTGCGCCACCACCGGCACGGTGATGGTGATCCTGGGCTGCGCCTCGACCTTCGCCCGCATCCTGACCATCGAGCAGATCCCGGTGGCGATCGCCGACTTCATGCTGCAGTTCTCGTCGAGCCCTGCGGTGTTGCTGCTGGTCATCCTGGTAATGCTGCTGCTGGTGGGCTGCGTCATGGATACCACACCGGCGATTCTGGTGCTGTCACCGATTCTCTATCCGGTGGCGACCTCCATGGGTATCGATCCAGTGCACTTCGGCATCGTCATGGTGGTCAGCCTGGCCATCGGCTTCATCACGCCACCGCTGGGGATCAATCTGTTCGTGGCCTCGCGCATCGGCAATGCCTCGCTTGGCACCGTGATCAAGGGCATCGTGCCCTTCGTGATCGTGATGATCCTGACCTTGCTGGTGATCGCCTACGTACCGCAGCTGTCGCTGGTATTGCTGTCGGTGTTCAACGGCTAGTCGCCGCTGGCGGGAGATGAAGGAGCAGCCTTGCCCTGGGGCATCTTCAGGCCCAGGGCAAGGTGCTGTCTGGAGCCTCAGCGGTCCAGATAGTTGCGATAGATACGCGCCATGCGCTTGCGGTCGCGGTAGCCCCTGAGTTGTTGCGTTTCCAGGTGGTGGGGGCGCGCCTGTCCGTTGTCGTCGAACACAAAGGAGCGGCTGGCCCCCATGATGCCGGGGGCGGAGCTGTAGATGTACAGGACCAGCAACTCGAGCACGTAGTCGCTGTCTTCACCCTCACACAGGGTGTTGTCTTCGTCCTCGATGTCGGCGGCGCGTGCCCGGCGCACCAGACTATCGATTTCGCCGGCATCCAGGTGAGCGTTGGATGGCAGCGGACCCTGCAGCGTCCCCCTGGCGATGGAGGTGGGGGTATCGCCGTTTTCGTCGGTATCCACCTCCGACACGGTGCAGCGGCGTATTCCGCACTTCTCGTGCAGCCACACCTGGACGGTCTCGATATGGATGCCCTCGGCGCTCATGTTGCTGATCAGGCAGCGGCCCTGGGTGGACAAGCCCATCACCTGATTGATGACCACCTTGGGGCGCCGCTGGCGACGGAAGCCGGCGTAGAGCAACTGAGCGTAGAAGATCCAGACCGCCAAAGTGCCGAGGCTGGTCATGAATTGCAGAAAGGTACCGTGGCTGGAGATCCATTCCATGGGAGAGGTCCTTGTCGGTTAGGGGAGGGCGAGATCGAATCCGCTAACTCTGCATTGTGTGGCGTGGGCTCGATTGTGCAATAACGAGTGTTAAGTAGGAGTGTATCAGTGACGGCTGAGTTGTACGGCGGGGCGGGTGCCGAGACTCAGGTTTCGATGCCGGTGGTGAACAGCACCAGGCCTGGGTTCGCGTGATCCCCGGCCGGTGTTCCAACCCTCAAGCCCCGCGGCGGACAGCCCATTCAGCAGCAGTCAGATGGAGAGCTTGTTGGCCTTCAGCACCTTGCTTGCCGGTAGCCGGAACATCCCGCGAGCCGGACAGGTACTTCCGGCCCTGGCCCACCAGTTGGTCGATGAAAGGCTTCTGTACGTCCATGTGTTCGGGCCCTGCCATGGTGTTCACTCTTGCTAATTTCCTGGCTGGCACACAGTGCCGCATAGGCAGTCACGTTGTTTCGAATATTGCGAGTTTTGTTTATTTCGAATAACCTGGCAAGCAACGATAGAACACAAGGCGGCAGCCAGCGCTAGCGGGCTGCGTGGAGGCCCAGTCATGAACAGCGCCAGCCAAGATAGCGTGCCCGGCAACTTCGAGCTCACCCGCCTGGCCAGGGCCAGCGCCACCGAGCTCAGTCAGCTGCTTCGCGAGCGGCCCAAGAACGACCGGGCGCATATCAAGCTGGATGGGGCCGACCTGGTGCTCCCCCGCCAAGCGCTGGTGCTGCTGCGTGACCTGCTGACCGAGATGGCCCAGGGCAATGCCGTGACCATCCTTCCCACCCATGCCGAGGTGACGACCCAGGAAGCCGCCAACATGCTCAATGTCTCGCGGCCCCACCTGGTCAAGCTGGTGGAAGAGGGCGCGATTCCCTTTACCCGGGTGGGCACCCATCGCCGAATTCGCCTGCAGGACCTGTTGGCTTACAAGCGCCAGCAGGAGGAGACCTCCGAGGCCGCTCTGCAGGAGTTGGCCGACCAGGCTCAGGAGCTGGACATGGGCTACTGATGCGTTTCGTAGTCGTCTACGACGCCTGCGTGCTCTATCCCGCGCCTCTGCGGGACCTATTGATGCGCTTGGCCACTTCGGGGCTGTTCGCCGCACGCTGGACAGAACAGATCCATGACGAGTGGACGCGCAACCTGCTCAAGAAGCGTCCCGAACTGGCGGAGGCGTTGCCGCGAACCGTCGCACTCATGAATCAAGCGGTGCCGGATTCCCTGGTCACCGGGCATGAGCCGTTGATCCCGGCACTTGAGCTCCCCGACCCTGACGACCGTCACGTGCTGGCTGCGGCCATTTGCGCTGGAGCCCAGTTCATCGTCACCTTCAATCTGAGGGATTTTTCCGCCGATACCCTGGCCGGTTTCGGGATCGAGGCCGTCCATCCCGACACCTTTCTGGAGCAGCAGTTCGAGTCGAATGAGGGGCTAATGGTCAGGACCGCGCGCCGTCACCGCGCCAGCCTGCGCAAGCCGCCGAAAAGTGCCGAGGAGTACCTCAGCACCTTGGCAGCCTGTGGCCTGATCGTGACAGCGGAGCGTCTGCGAGAATTTATCGACGTCCTTTAACGGCTTGTATAACGACCTGGCGTTCCCGATCAGCCAACCATGTCATCAAGGTCAGCTATGGGAGATGTGGGCGAGAGCGTATGCGTAACATCTTTGCTATCCCACAAGATCTCCATTCCTATCCGCCCCCTGCCAACGACTCATCACAGACTCTTCGACCATTTTCGATATATCAACCATGCCCCGACTAAAGAAATCATGCCTAAGGCCATCAACATAGGGTCTACTGAAGCTCCCCATGACCGAGTGCTTTCGCCTCCCCAACTAGAAGTAGGAGAGCTGCCTCCTGGGCTAAATGACTGGGCGATCAGCAAACCCCCTAGCCCGGTAAGCAGCAATATGTGTAGCCGCTTCGAAAGAGCAACCTTTCTTAGCTTGCCCATATTGAGTCTCCCTCATCGGAATTTAAGCGCTTCATGTTTCATCCTCGTGGCTAAAAAAGATAAGTCTAGGATCGGCCGTGATGGGAGGCCTTTTTCTGTGTTGTCTATGACGTGTACGAGTGCTGCCTATATCTTGTCGTCGAAGCTGGCCAAGCGGGGGGTGGTGGCCGAGACACTAGGTGTGGCCAAGCCATTGAGTCGACAAAAACCTCTCTAGAATGGGCTTTCCTCTGTTGTAACCGTGTGACCTTAGCTTCTATTGTTAGGGGAATGTGAAGTTATATAGGAAAAGGAGCACATAGAGAAGAAGGGGTAGGCGGTTTTCCAGGTTACGTGGTCAGAGCCTCGGGAATCTGCATGCTAGAGCGGTTTGCTGTTACCTTGGGCCGTGGTCACGTCTGGGCATTTTTGAGTCACAGCTCCCGAGTGACTAGCTCAGTCGACCATCAAGAGCTGTGCCCCACAAAACGTAGAGTATGGATAATCAGACCAAAAAATTTGTCGGGAGGGCATCAGTAGGGATTCGCTCCTCATGCTGGGGTGCAGGGTGTTCTTCGCGATCCCGCTGGCGACCCTGTTGAAGGCGCTGGTCTATGCCTG
>NZ_JAMXRY010000037.1:0-53594 GCF_024124525.1 Halomonas sp. OfavH-34-E
GCACCAGCCACTGAAGCCCGGGCAGCGCCAGCCAGACACTCCCGAGCCCCGCGGCGAGCAGGCCCAGCAGCAGGGTAAAACCGCCGCTGGCACCCACCACCAGGGGCATCGCTCGGCGCCAGCCGTGACCCACGCCGGTGGACAGGATCAGCAGGTTGACCGGGCCCGGCGATATCGAGGCCACCAGCGAGAAGGCAAAGATCGCCAGCAGTTCTTCCAGAGAAAACGTCATCACACATGCCTCACAGGATGGCGTTTCAGGCTGACGCGATGACGCCCTTCGGTATTGAAGAAAATTTCACCGGCGCCGACTCCTCGGCCTCGGCTCCACTGCCCCGCCGAAAATTCGAACCCTGCGTTGCACAAACTCGTCTGCGCTTGCCGCTTCTCTGCACATTGGCTGCATCAGCCTTGCACGAGCCAGGGTCAAGATGGATCACGTCAACAAGGGCATCGCCCGCCATAACGCCACGTCCTGTGACGAGGCATCAACGCTGAAGGAAGTCGACCCATGAAAATGACATTTGCCCGCAAGGCCCTGCTGTCCGCCGCTGTCTCTGCCGCCCTGCTGCCGGTCGCCATGACCGCGACGGCCTCGCCCGACCGCCCCGAAGGCCCGCGCCACGAAGGGGGCGAGATGCGCGCCGAGCTGTTTGACCGCGCCGGCATCGACGCCGAGACCCGCGAAGCCCTGAAGCAGGCCGCCATGGAGCACCGTCAGGAGATCAAGGAACTCAACGACGATTTCCGCGAGCAGCGCATGGAAATCCTCGGTGAAGACGGTGTCGCCGCCCTCGAACGTGCCCGCCACGAGCTGCGCGAGGAGCGCATCAACGCCCTGGTCGACAAGTGGGAGCTGTCCGACGACGAGCGCGAAGCGTTCAACGCCGCTCGCGAATCTTTCAAGGAAGGCGCCGAAGCGCTGAAGGCCCAGGAGTTCGAGAACCCCGAAGCCCGTCATGACGCCTGGCGCGAACTGATGTCCTCCACCCGTGACCAGCTGGCCGAGATCCTCGACGAGCGCCAGCTGCGTGAACTGAAGCACACCATGATGCCGGGCCACGGCGACCACCCGCGCGGTGGTCCGGGTGAGCACCGCGCTCATGGTCCCGACAAGCATCACGCCCCCGAGGCCTGATATTGACGCCCTCGGTTCGGCCATAGGCGCCGACCCGGGAGACCAGAAAGCCCCGTACCAACGCGCCATGTCCGAGCCTCGGGCATGGCGTTTTCGTGCGCCCCCTGCCCGCCGTTTCTCCCCCTCGGGTTGAAAGATGCTCCCCATCTCTGTATTTTATTGAACGTTCAATCAATAAAATAACCGCGCGCCCCTGGCCGCGGTGGGTCGCCCAGACCCTTCGCAAGAGCCGCCAACAGGTACCGAGCCACGACTCGGCCACTCCGCCATCATCATTTTGTTAATTGGTCGGTCAATTAACAAAATGGCGTAACGCTCACGGAAGCAGCATCAGGATGCCAGGATGGCATCGTGGAGAACGGCGATAGCCTCGCCGGGCAGGCTCTGTCTCACTTCATCCTCGAGGGAGCACGTGCATGTCACATCACGAGAGCGCCTCCCGCGATCGCCTCAACCCCGTCGTCTTTCACGGCGCGGTAGCCGGCATCGTGGTCTTTCTGTTCTTCACCATGACCTTCACCGAACGGGCCGGTGCCCTGTTCGACAGCGGTCTTGCCTGGGTCAACGACACCTTCGGCTGGTACTACATGCTGGCCGCCGTGGCCTATCTGGTGTTCGTGCTGGTCATCAGCCTGTCCCGGGTCGGCAACATTCGCCTCGGCCCGGACCACTCGCGCCCGGAGTTCTCGCTGCTGTCATGGGCCTCGATGCTGTTCGCCGCAGGCATCGGCATCGACCTTCTGTTCTTCTGCGTGGCCGAGCCGCTGTCGCACTATCTGACGCCCCCGGACATGGCCCCGGAAAGCGCCGCCGCCCTTAGGCAGGCGGTGCCTCAGACCTTCCTCCACTGGGGCCTGACCGGCTGGGGCATGTACGTGCTGATGGGCATGGCACTGGCCTACTTCAGCTATCGCCATCGCCTGCCGCTGGCCATCCGCAGCGCCCTCTATCCGCTGTTGGGCAAGCGCATCTACGGCCCCATCGGCAACGCCGTCGATATCACCGCGGTGATCTCCACCGTGTTCGGCATCGCCACCAGCCTCGGTATCGGCGTCATCCAGCTCAACTACGGCCTGAGCTTCATGTTCGGCGTACCGGAAAGCCTGTCGACCCAGGTGGTGTTGATCGTGCTGGTGGTGATCCTGGCGACCATCTCGGTGGTCACCGGCGTCGAGAAGGGCATTCGCCGGCTGTCCGAGTTCAATATGCTGCTGGCCGCCGCCCTGCTGCTGTTCGTGCTGTTCCAGGGTGACACCCTGGCGCTGCTCAACGCCCTGGTGCTCAACGTCGGCGACTACTTCAGTGGCTTCGTCGGCAAGAGCTTCGACACCTACGCCTTCGCCGGCAGCGACGCCCAGCAGTGGAAAGGCTGGTGGACCATCTTCTTCTGGGGCTGGTGGATCGCCTGGACGCCCTTCGTCGGGCTGTTTCTGGCGCGCATCTCGCGCGGGCGCACCATTCGTCAGTTCGCCCTTGGCGCCCTGCTGATTCCGCTGGGCTTCATGATGGCGTGGATGTCGATCTTCGGTAATGCCGGCATCGACATGGTCGCCAATGGCGGCCTGGCGGTGCTCGGCGAGCAGGCGCTGGCCACTCCCCAGACCACCATCTACACCTTCCTCGAGCAATACCCCTACATCGGCGTCACTGCCTCGGTGGTCACCCTGCTCGGAGTGGTGTTCTTCGTTACCTCGGCGGACTCCGGCGCCCTGGTGCTGGCCAACTTCACCTCGATTCTGCGTGACGTCAACCACGACGCGCCGATCCGCCTGCGCATCTTCTGGGCGGCGGTGATCGGCCTGATCACCATCGCCCTGCTGATGGCCGGCGGCCTCGACGCCCTGCAAAGCGCGGTGGTGATCACCGCCCTGCCGTTCTCGCTGGTGATGTTCGCCATCATGGTGGGACTGGCGCGGGCCCTGCGCACCGAGAAGGAAAAGGCCGACGCGCGCAAGCTGGTCGCGGCCAGCGGCGAAGGCGGCAACTGGAAGGAACGCCTGGATCGGGCGCTGGACACCTCCAACCGCGCCGGTGCCGAGTCGACCATGGAGCACGCCCTGCGCCCGGGCCTGAAACAGTTCGTCGAGGAGCTCGAGCGTCGCGGCCAGTCGGCCACCCTGAGCGAAGAGCAGATCGAGGGCGAACCGCTGCCGCGGCTGACCCTGCAGGTGGACTTCGAGGCGATGCAGAGCTTTGTCTACCAGGTCCGCCCCCATCGCATGCGCACGCCGAGCTTCCTGCCGGCGGACGATGACTACTACCTGCGCCTGGACGTGCATCTGGCCGAAGGCGGCGTGGGTCAGAACCTCAATGGCTACACCCGGGGTCAGGTCATCGATGACGTGCTCGGCGAGTACGAGCGCCACCTGCAGTTCCTGGCCATCGCCCGCCAGGGCACGCCGACGCCGGCCATGCCGGGCTTTATCGGCGAGCCACCCCAGGGCACGACCCAGGAACCCTGAGCGTGACCCGGCAAGGTCGTCACCGACGACGCCGGAGCAAGTGACAGCGGCGGCCCCAGGGCCGCCGCTTTGGTATGTAACGCTGGTGGGCAGGCGGGCGTGACACCGCGATTGCCATGCATCGCCAGGGACGCGATCCTTGTCGACGTCATCAGCAGAGCGCCCAGGAGAGTCCCATGCCCGACGTCGAGCAGATTCGCTACTACCACGCCCACCTCTACTACGACGATGCCGAAGGGCTTGCCCAGGCCAGGACCCTGGCCGAGCAATGCCAGTCGCGCTTTGCCGTTCAGGTGGGGCGTTTTCATCAACAACCGGTGGGGCCGCATCCGCGCTGGAGCTGCCAGCTATCCTTCGCGGCCGAGGCCTTCGGCGAAATCGTGCCCTGGCTCGCCATCCATCGGGGCGAGCTGGACATCTTCGTGCATCTGGGCACCGACGACGACCTCTTCGACCATACCCAGGGCGTCATCTGGCTGGGACGCAGCCACGCACTCGACCTGTCCGTTTTTTCCCGAGCTGACCTTCACGAGGCCTGGGGTCGCTCGCCCCGGGCGAGCCGAGCCGCGATCTGATCCAGCACACCGTCAAGCTCGGCGACGCTTGCGATCAGGTAGTGGGGGCGACAGGCGCTCAGTCGCTCGGCTACGTGGCGCCGGCGCCGCTCGAGCGCGTCCGGCGGGGTCGCTTGGTAACCCTCGAGATCCAGCCCCATGGCGTTGCCGGTATCGGTCACCGCCACCGTCCACATGCCGGCGGCGCGCCCCTCCTCGATGCCGGGAGCGGTATCATCGACCTTGACGCAAGCCGCCACATCGCCGATACCGAGCGCCACCACATTGGCCAGCGCCTGAGCCGGCCCGGGTCGCCCGCGCACCACCTCGTCACCGGCGACGGCGTGGTCCACCTCGAGCTCCGCCTGGCGCGCCGCACGGCGCACCGGCGCCAGCACCTCGGCGGGATAGCCGGAGCAGGAACCGATCTTGAGTCCTCTGCCCCGCAGCCCCGCGAGACATTCCCGGGCGCCAGGAATCGGCGCGGAATGCTCGGCCACCTTGGCCACCTGCAACGGCATGAACCGCCGATAGAGCACGTCGACGTCCTCGTCGCTCGGCGAGTGGCCACAGGCCTGGCGAAAACGCTCGGCGATGTCGGGCAGATCGCACAGGGCGCGGATATGATCCCACTTGCTCATGCCCATGGGGCCACGGGCTTCGTCGAGGCTGACGGCCACACCGATCTCGGCGAACACCTCGACAAACACCTGGGTCGGGGCGAAGGAGCCAAAGTCGACCAGGGTCCCGGCCCAGTCGAAGATGACGGCCTCCAGGGCCAGGGGGGCGTGACGTTCGGTACTCATGCGGTCGGCTCCTTGCGGGTTCGAGATGCCATGGATGGTGCCGCGACACCAGCGTAGGCAAGGATGACAAGGACATCACATGCATATGACAGGGCGGCGACACCTGGTGTCGCCGCCCTGCTGTATCGACCGCTGCTGCTCAGTCAACCTAGCCCTGCATATCGAGCACGACTCGGCCCTCGATCTTGCCATCGATCATGCGGCCGAAGATGTCGTTGATATTGGCCAGACGGTCGGTGGACACGGTGGCCTTGACCTTACCTTCACCAGCAAAGTCCAGCGCCTCCTGAAGGTCCTGACGGGTACCGACGATGGAGCCACGCACGGTGATGCCGTTGAGCACGGTATCGAAGATCGGCAACGGGAAGTCTCCCGGCGGCAGGCCGTTCAAGGCGATGGTGCCACCACGCCGGACCATGCCCTGGGCCTGCTCGAAGGCCTTCGGCGAGACCGCCGTGACCAGGGCCCCGTGGGCGCCGCCGATGTCCCGCTTGATCGCCGCCACCGGGTCCTCCTTCAAGGCGTTGACGGTGACCGTGGCGCCGAGCCGTCGTGCCAGCTCCAGCTTGTCGTCGGCCACGTCCACCGCCGCCACGTTCAGGCCCATGGCCACGGCGTACTGCACCGCCATATGGCCAAGACCACCGATGCCAGAGATCACCACCCACTGCCCCGGGCGGGTATCGGTCATCTTCAGGCCCTTGTAGACGGTGACACCGGCGCAAAGTACCGGGGCGATCTCGACGAAGCCGACGTTGCTCGGCAGATGGCCGACGAAGCCGGCGTCGGCGATGGCGTACTCGGCGAAGCCGCCGTTGACCGAGTAGCCGGTGTTCTGCTGGGACTCGCACAGGGTCTCCCAGCCACCCAGGCAGTGCTCGCAGTGGCCGCAGGCGCTGTACAGCCAGGGAATCCCCACCCGATCGCCTTCCTTGACGTGGTTTACACCCTCGCCCACCGCGGCGACCTCGCCGACGCCTTCGTGTCCGGGAATAAATGGCGGGTTGGGCTTGACCGGCCAGTCGCCGTGGGCGGCGTGCAGGTCGGTATGGCAGACCCCGGAGGCGGCGATCTTGACCAGTACCTCGCCCCTGGCGGGGCGCGGTACCTCGACCTCCTCGATGGTCAAGGGCTGACCGAACTGACGAACGACGGCGGCTTCCATGGTGCTTTGCATTGTTGTGCTCCTTGCCCTGATCCGGGCAAAAAGGGTCTCTATCCGCCCGCTATCAAGGAAGGACGGTACAGAGGAGAAAGGTGTCCGGGGACACCCGGTGAAGGGGCGTGGCGCTGAGAGCCAAACGGCGTCAGGCCACTGGGGTGAAGCTTCCCGGGCCCGGTGGTACCGGGCCCGGATCGACTCCCTTTAGAAAAAACCGAGGGGGTTGGTGTCGTAGCTCACCAGCAGGTTCTTGGTCTGCTGGTAGTGCTCGAGCGCCATCTTGTGGGTCTCGCGACCGACGCCGGATTTCTTGTAGCCGCCGAAGGCGGCGTGGGCGGGATACTGGTGGTAGCAGTTGGTCCATACGCGACCGGCCTGGATGCCACGCCCCATGCGGAAGGCCACGTTGATGTCACGACTCCAGACGCCGGCGCCAAGACCGAATTCGGTGTCGTTGGCAATCGCCAGGGCTTCTTCCTCATCCTTGAAGGTGGTCACCGCCACCACCGGGCCGAAGATCTCTTCCTGGAAGACGCGCATCTTGTTGTTGCCCTTGAGCAGCGTCGGCTCGATGTAGTAGCCGGTGTCCAGATCGGCATTGAGCTTGGCCTGGTTGCCACCGGTCAGGAACTCGGCGCCTTCCTCCCGGGCCACGTCCATGTAGGACATGATCTTGTCGAACTGCTCCTTGGAGGCCTGGGCGCCGACCTGAACCTCGGTGTCCAGCGGGTTGCCACGCTTGATGGTGGTGACCCGCTCCATCACCTTGGCCATGAACGGCTCGTAGATGCTCTCCTGGATCAGCGCCCGCGACGGGCAGGTGCACACCTCACCCTGGTTGAAGAAGGCCAGCACCAGCCCCTCGGCGGCCTTGTCGATGAACTCCGGCTCGGCGTTCATGATGTCGGCGAAGTAGATGTTGGGCGACTTGCCGCCAAGCTCCACGGTAGAAGGAATGATGTTGTCGGCAGCGCACTTGAGGATGTGCGAGCCCACCGGGGTGGAACCGGTAAAGGCGATCTTGGCGATGCGCTTGCTGGTGGCCAGGGCCTCCCCCGCCTCAGCGCCGAAGCCGTTGACCACGTTGACCACGCCGGGAGGCAGCAGGTCACCGATCACCTCCATCAGCTTGAGGATCGAGGCCGGGGTCTGCTCGGCGGGCTTGAGCACCACGCAGTTGCCGGCGGCCAGCGCAGGCGCGAGCTTCCAGGTGGCCATCAGCAGCGGAAAGTTCCAGGGGATGATCTGGCCGACCACGCCCAGCGGCTCGTGGAAGTGATAGGCCACGGTGTTGGCGTCGATATCGGCGGCGGTGCCTTCCTGGGCACGAATGCAGCCGGCGAAGTAGCGGAAGTGGTCCACCGCCAGCGGAATATCGGCGTTCAGGGTCTCGCGCACCGCCTTGCCGTTGTCCCAGCACTCGGCCACCGCCAACGCCTCCAGGTTGGCCTCGATGCGCTCGGCAATCTTCAACAGGATGTTGCTGCGCTCGCCGGCGGAGGTGCGCCCCCAGGCCGGCGCTGCCCCATGGGCGGCGTCCAGCGCCTTGTCGATATCCTCGGCACCGGAGCGGGGGATCTGGCAGAACACCTGGCCGTTGACCGGGCTTACGTTGTCGAAGTACTGACCCTTGACCGGGGCGACGAACTCGCCGCCGATATAGTTGCCGTAGCGCTCGTCGAAGCTGACCACGGCGTCGGGTTGTCCGGGGTTGGCGTAGATCATGGCGTGTCTCCTTGGAAAGGATGTTGTAGTTGTCTGCCACTCCAGTCTTGGTCAGGAACCTGGCTTGCGACATACTGCCCTGGCAGGAGAGCGCCTCCTCCTTCGGTAGGAGACCGACCAAGGACACAGACAACCGGGACGCCAGACATGCACAGCCTGATGGTGGCTGACGATCACCCGCTCTTTCGCGACGCCATTGCCGCGGTCATTCAATCGGGCCTGCCCGGCACCGAGCTGCGCGAGGCGGACTGTTTCGCCGCGCTGGCAAGCGCCCTCGACGCCGACGACGACGTCGACCTGGTGCTGCTGGACTTGAATCTGCCTGACGCCTCGGCCCTGGACGGGCTGCGCGAATTGCGCCGGGCATTTCCGGCGGTGCCGGTGGCGGTGCTGTCGGCCGAAAGCGAGCGCGCCACGGTGCTCGGCGCCCTGGATCTGGGCGCCATCGGGTACCTGCCGAAGTCCACGCCACGCCCGGACCTGCTGGCGGCGATCAAGCAGATCCTGGACGGCCAGATCTATCTGCCCGCCGAGATCATGCGCCGCCCGGCCGAGGCCTCGAGTGCCCCGCCTGCGACGCAGGGGGCGACACAGGGGGTGACGGGTCCAGCCGATGCAGGCGCGCTCGAGCAGTTGACGGTCAAGCAGCTCGAGGTGCTGTCCCTGCTGATTCGCGGCGCCTCCAACAAGGTCATCGCCCGCGAGCTCGATATCGCCGAGACCACGGTCAAGACCCACGTCTCGGCGATCCTCAAGAAGCTTGGCGTCGGCAGCCGTGTTCAGGCGATCCTGGCAGCCGACGAGTCCACCCTGCTGGCCTGCCTGGCCAGGCGACGGGCGCGCTAGAAGGCAGAACGTCTCGCTGACCAAGGCAAGACGGCTCAACCGGCGTCGAGCAGGTGTATCAGTGCCTGACGCAGGCGCAGGGGCTTCAGCGGCTTCAGTAGACAGGGGAAGCCAAGCTCACGACAACGCCGCTTGATCTCGGCGTCGTGGTTGGCAGTGATCAGTATCGGGGCCAGGTCTACATGAGAGCCGGCCAGGCGCTGCGCCAGCGCCAGGCCATCTTCTTCGTCGCTGGACAGGTGGTAGTCGATCATCACCACCGTTGGCGACGGCCTATCCATGCCCTGTGTCTCGTGGCGCTCGGCCAGGCTCTGTTCCAGTTCAACCACTCGCGACGCGAGGCGCGCCCGACATCCCCAGCCACCCAGCAGCGCGCTCATGCCCTCGAGGATGGCGGGATCGTTGTCCAGCACCCATACCTCGGTACTCTGCAGCTGCCGCGTGCCGGCCTGCTGCAGGGTCGAGGCCGACGGGGCCACCGCACGCGCCGGGCGAGCGCAGGGCACGCTTACCGAGAACTGGGCGCCCTGGCCGGATCGGCTATTGAGGGTAATGGGATGATCGAGCAGCCGGGCGATGCGATCGACGATGGCAAGCCCCAGTCCCAGCCCGCGCTCCTGCCCCGGGGCTGCGGCGTTGCCCCGGCGAAACTCCAGAAAGATCTCGTCGCGCCGAGCCTCGTCGATGCCCGGGCCGGTATCCCCCACCAGGATCTCGAGCCAGTACTGCTGGCCTACCCGACGTCTGCGACAGCCGAGCAGCACCCGCCCCGACTCGGTGTAGCGCACGGCGTTGGACATCAGGTTGCGAATCACTCGGGCCAGCAGCGCCAGGTCGGACTCGACCCAGGCGGAACTCGGCACATAGCGAAACGCCAGCCCGCGGGCGCCGGCCATCTGACGAAATTCCTCGGCGAGCGCATCCAGCAACTGCGAGACGGCGAAGGGGGCCACGTCCGGGGTCAACACCCCGGCATCCAGTCGCGAGATGTCGACCAGGGTCCCCAGCAGCAATTCCACGTCGCTGAGCGAGCGATCGATACGCTGCACCAGGCGACCGGATTCTTCAGGCAACTTTCGCTCTTCCAGGGCGCTGGCAAACAGCCGCGCGGCGTTGAGCGGCTGCAGCAGGTCGTGGCTGACCGCCGCCAGGAAGCGGGTCTTGGAGGCATTGGCGGCCTCGGCGTCGCGCCGGGCCTCCTCCAGACGGGCATTGGTTTCGGCCAGTTCATCCAGGGTACGGTGCAGGGTCTCGGTGCGCTCGCGCACCTGCTCGGCGAGCAGCACCGCGTGCTCGAAGGCACCATAGGGTGCCCCGCCCGCCCCGGCGGACTCGACCCGCTCGATCAGCGCCTGGCAGATCCGGCGTAACCGATGGTTTTCCTCCAGCAGTTCCTGTTCCAGTGCACTGCTGGCGCGATCCTGCCTTGGCTCACCGACCAGATCCAATCGCCACCCCCGTGAAAGTCTGGTTGATATGCATGCCGTGGTGCTGCTCACCGTAGGTGTTGAAGCCCACCACCGAGGCCCTGGAAAGTCGCTCAGAGGCGTCGCCGATCTGCGCGAGCGCCTCGAACTCCAGACGCCTGAGAAAGCAGTCACAGCCGATGATCAACTGCGGTTTCCCCAGCCGGCGCTGAAGGCCCCCCAGGGTATCGTCGAGGGCCTCGAGAATCGGCGTGCCGGCCATGGCGGTCAGCACGATGCCGGTCTCCACCGCGCAGTAGAAGCTGAGGCTACCGTCGGCGTTGGCACGCTGGATCGAGCGGACGTAGTAGGCATCGCCCAGCTTGACCGCCAACGGGTGGCGGGCAAACACGCCCTCATCGAGTTCGCTTGGCAAGACACCGACCAGCCGGGCGTACTCGTCCACCGCGGGCAGGGCATTGAGCTCCAGCACACGCCGGCCCGCAGGATCGGCGCGGGTGACCACCAGCTTGTCACGGCGTGCCGCCAGGTGATGGGTCGAGAACACCTCGAAGGGATGGTGGGTGGTGATCAGCACCACCACCGCCGCCGCGCTGTGAAAGCGCCCACCGGCAAACACATGGGTATGCGCCAGTCGGTTGTCGTCCCCAGCCGAGCCACCGAAGCTCGGGATACCACCCAGGGCGGCGTCCAGAGTGGTCAGCACCTGCTCTTCGCTGGCCGACAGCCCATCGAGCAGGGTCAGCGCGAAGGCCTCGCCATCCAGATGCCCCCTAGCGGTGGCAAGAAGCGACTCCACCCGACGCTGGGCGTCGATCAGGGAGACGCTCTCGAGGTCCTCGAGCAGGGTGGTGGCCACGCCAAAATGACGGCGATCGAACCCGATGGCGACGATGGTCCCGCGCTCGTACCCCAGCGGGGTGATCTCACCCGCCGTGGTGCAACCCGCCAGCGGCAGCCCACCGAAGGTCGACTCCAGGGCCTGGGCCAGGGGGTCCAGCGCGTATTCGGCGCTGACGAAGAACAGCACGAAACCCAGGTCGGGATGATAGAGCTCGTGATGCAGCTCACACGCCGCCTGTTCAGCCTTGGGGTGGCGGCTGGCCGCCACCTTGAGTCCCAGCGACGCAAGCTCTTGTTGTTCTGGTGTAGGGCGCTCCCGCGCGGTGATGTCGCCTTCCACGCGGGGCGCCGTGCTCGCACTGCCCATGGGCTGTCCTCAAGATCCGCGGCAACGCCGCATGACCTGAGTGTAGGCGCGAGCAGTGGCCAGACTCAATGCGAGCCGGGAGGGCCGCCTGTCAGCCTCAGCTGCGGCGCAGACGCAGGCTCAGGCGAGCGCCACGTCCGGGCGGCGCCTGAAGCCAGGGCGCCAGCAGGCGGGTAGACAGGGGGATGAAAAGGAACACCATCACCGGGGTCAGCATCAGGGTGCTGGCGAGTACCCGAGGAACCAGCGGCAAGGTCGCCAGGGTATCGCCCAGCAGCCACTGGAACATCAGCGACACCGGGAAGAACGCCAGCCAGATGGCGATCGCCTGCTTCCAGCGCGGCGGCACCCTGGGGCCGGGGCTGGTGAACCAGCTGTCGAGTCCCAGGGCACGCCGCTCCTGGGGGGCCTCGAACAGGCCGGCACCACGCTCGAGCCAGGCACGGCGCGAGGCGGAATGCTCCCAGCGTGCGAGGGTATCGGTGTCCTGAAAGCGAAAGATGATCTGATTCCCACTTGCCAAAGTGATATACCCTACTAACATCCATACATGGACCTCTTCTTCAGCACCAATAAATTCAAACTCAACGGCCTAAGTTACTCTGGCTTTCCAATCCTTATTTCCAAGGAGAGGAAGGTTGTTGAGGAAGCGCTGGACTTTTGCATAGCGCACCTGATCAAGCGTGGCAGAGTTCAATCCAAGAAGTCGTGGGTTACTTACGGTAAAGCGTTATATCAGTTCTTTGGCTGGTGCGAGGTAAATGGCATTGATTGGCGTGATGTGGGCAATGACAGGGAAGCTACGATCCTGGCTGAGTTTCGGGATTGGAACCTAGGTCCTGAGGGGGGGAGCCTTGCTGCAGCAACGGTGAATGCCCGGCTACGACTACTCTGCGCCTTCTATCGGCATGCCGACAACTGTGGTTGGGTGACGACTGTTCCGTATGCCATGGAAACGGTCACGGTGAGACAACCGAAAGGGTTCCTGGCTCACGTCGATGCGAGTGGTGGGAGGCAAACGAGCCCAGACATCATGCTGAAGGCTCCCCGAACCGTCATTCGGGTGTTGAGCAAGCACCAGTCGGTTGATCTACTGAATGCCATCACCAATCCCACGCACAAGCTGATCGTCAGATTGGCGCTCACGACAGGGCTGCGCCGAGAGGAACTGGCTACGTTTCCGCTGAAGTACGTGATCAATCCGGCGACTTATACCAAGCACCGCTCCTTCATCCGGGTCAATCTTGATCCACGCGACATGACCATCAAACGAAATCAGCCCAGGGGTATCGATGTGCCTCGCACCGTCATGGAAGCCCTTTGGCAATACGTCCTGGATCGTCGCCATCAGCACGAGAGCATTTCGGGGCAGCACCAGTCCGTATTGTTCCTGACGAATTCCGGCCAACCCTTCGCGAACGACGGGGCAGCCTTCCTGGGCATTGTAAAGAGAGCTGGAGTGGCGGCTGGTATCCCTTACATAAACGTTCATATTCTACGCCATACCTACGCCACGCACACGCTGTACGCAATGATGCAATCCAACTCCCAGACCCATGCCTTGCTGTACGTGCGCGACAGAATGGGTCATGCCTCGGTCACAACCACAGAAAAATATCTGCACTCCTTTTCAGAGCTTGAGGATGCGCTGATGAACGATTACCAGAGTGAAATCGACCTTATCAGCAGGGAAATTGGTGATGCCTAGAAAAAAGCTACAATCCACGACACTTCGACCTGGTAAAGTCGCCAATGACGAAACGCTGGATCTCACTAACCTGCCTCCTGCCAATATGGTCGTGTCCTTGCCTGAAGGTGCCACGGATTTGCGTAAACTAAATTTCGCAAAGCACTACGGAAACGGCTGCGATGTAGTGGTCTATGCAACTCAACGTGTACTGGATCGCATGGCCAAAGCTTCTATTGAAAGCGGCGGAAAAACGCACAGCGCAGCTAGTCTCGACACATATTTCAGTAACGGAGTGTCATCCTTCCTTCCTTTCTGCGCCACGATGGCTTCCGCGCTGGGGCGCGAATTGCGACTGGATGATATCGACCGCCAGTTCATCGACCACTTCATTTCCCATTTACGGCAGATGGGTCATCGCACAGCTACCCAGAAAAGTCGATATCAATCCGCCAAGTCGATACTGGTAGCTATGGGGAAGTCAGGCTGGATTGCCAACGATATTTTCCCTCGCAATCCTTTCCCGAACTCGAATAGATCACACAAGGGCCAGACTGCCCTGAGTGAGCCAGAACGCCATAGCGTTCTGCGGGCTATGAAAGCCGACATGCGGGAGATCATCAAAGGAAGTGGACCGCTAACCTCTTATGAGCTGGTCACCTGCCTGCTGGCCATTGCAGCGAGAACAGGTATCAATCCAACGCCCGCCTCGGAACTCCTGACTGACTGCCTCCTTCCCCATCCCATCAAGAATGACCGATACGTGCTGGTCAGTTTCAAGCGTCGCGGCGGCTCCACGCACATCCAGAGCCTGCGTCGAGTCGGCGATATTGAGTCGATGGTGTCGGCGCTGCCTGACGTGGCACGCATCATTGATCTTGTGCGAGTTCGCAACGCTTCGCCACGACAGGCGAGCGATTACCCACAGCGGCTCTTTGTTTACGTGAATCGGGATTTTATAAACGCCGGAAAAATAAGTCGTATGACGATGAACACTCTCAGCCGAGGAATAAAAGCATTTATTGACCGCCATCAGATAGAGGATGCGGACGGCGAGCCTTTGAAGCTCAACGTCATGCGACTGCGCAAGACGTTCGAGAACCGGCTATTCGCTCTGTCTGGCCAGGATCCGTTTCTGACCGCCAGACTCGGCGGCCACACCCTTAAGGTGTCCGACAACTACTACCTGGAGGCTCCAGAGAGCGCCGAGAAAGACTGGCGATTCATGGGCCAGGTTCGCACCGAAGAACTGCTTAACCATGGCAAGTTTGCGCCATTGTCAACCCAGTGCACGCCGATAGCCCGTTGTCGGGACACCTTGAACGGAGAGCGTGCACCCGGAAATGGCGAGCACTGCCAGAAGTTTCTTGCTTGCTTTCGGTGCCAGTCATTCGTTGTGACAGGAGATGACCTACACCGTGTCTTCAGTCTCTACTGGGCACTGGTTAAGATGCGCCGGAAAATGGGAGCAAGTGCCTGGAAACGCGTTTACGGTCACATTATTCGAATCATCGATCAAGAGATAACCCCGCAATTTGATACCGAACAGGTGAGCATTCAAAGGCAGCGGGCTAAAGTCGACCCGCACCCCTTTTGGCGTGATCCAGAACGATTAGAGGGCATTGCATGAATGAAGCCAAGTTCCGCGCCGAACAGATGAAAGCCCTCAAGGCCATTGAGGCACGGGCCTTCAACTCGCACGCTGTGCTTACCGGGATGCGGCTGGAAGATGGCAGCTACCACGTTCTGAGCTACTGTGGTGATGATGTCGTGACCCTTCCTGACAGTCTCTTCACTGCTGGAACAAGTAACAATACAAAACTATTAAACTTCTTGCGGGTGCCGCTTGCGTTTAGAGAAACGTTCAAGACCTGCGTGACGTATTATATACTGAAAGGGATTGACGGACGTTCCCTGCCCAAGGGAAATACGATTCGCCAATTTTTCTATAATGCGATAGCTTTTCTTGCCTGGCTTCATGACCAAAGGGTATCCCGGCTGAGCGATGTGACGCTACTGGTTTGCCAACAGTATGTGGGGTTCTGCAAGGAGTTAAAGGGACATAAAGGAGCACCGCTTTCAGGTTCATACTTGGCCCGGCGTTTCGTGGCTATTGAAATTTTACATATCCTCAGCCAACAGTCCAATGACCCCATGCCCCATCCTTGGCATGAATCGTCAGCATATCAACTTGCAGGGATTGCGGGGCAGGATAGACTCCGACTCGAAGAAGCCAAAACTGAAATCATACCGGATGACATCCTGGGATTGCTGTTCCAGTCGACAGTGGGCTGGCTGGACCGTGCCGATGACATCATCAGTGTCCGCGAGCGAGTTGAAGCGTGGCAGTCTGAAGGTATAAGCCGGCAGCCCATCCAAACACGCTTGAATAAGCTGGGGTGGACAAAAGGTGAGTTGATCGAAGCGGAGAGACATCTGCAAACGGCGTGTATGTGCATCATCCTTATCACCAGCGGTATTCGCGTATCCGAGGTGTGCTCACTGGAAAATCAGTGCGCCTTCAAAACGCTGGATGAAGAGGGCGAACCCTTTCACTGGATGCGCGGTACATCGTATAAGACGGGCGCGGGAGCCTGCGAGTGGCTGGTGGCCGAGATGACTCACCGCGCCCTTGCCGTGGCTGAGCGTCTTTCGCAACCGCTGCAAGCGCAACTGGATCAGCGTATTTTCGACCTGCGAACCGATAATCCGCAAGACGCTGACATAGCTCAACTGCAGGAGCATAGCCATCGTTTGTTCCTGGCTGTGGGAAAGAGACATAAACATCGGATTGGAACGCTTTCAATTAGTGCGGTCATTACTCGCCTCAATGCGTTTGCTGCCCAGTGCGGGCTTGACTGGCGCTTTACCCCCCACCAGTTTCGGCGTACTTTCGCGGTCTACGCCGCTCACAGCGCCTTTGGAGACCTTCGTTACCTTCGGGACCATTTCAAGCACTGGTCGCTAGACATGACAACGTTGTACGCCATGTCTCGGCAGCAGGATGCCGATTTGTACGACAGCATTAGCCTGGCCGCACTCAGCATCAAGACGGATCTTCTGGAGCACTGGCTGGAGCCTGATGCGATCCTGACGGGTGGTGGTGCCGATCCCATCCAAGCTTTCCGTACGAAGAACGAGGCGCTTGCCACTAAGGAGGGGCGAGCTGAGATGGCCATAAAAATTAGCCCCTTGGTTCACCTGCGGGCCACCGGCGTCGCGTGGTGTACCGCCGATACAGGAGGCTGCAACGGCGGCCAGGGTATCGAGAAAACCCGTTGTGCAGATTGTGGTAATGCCGTCATTGATGAGTCCCGCAAGTCCGTGTGGCAGGGAATCTATGCCCAACAACTTGAATTGCGTGACCTCACAGATATTGGGCCCGGCGGCACCGAGCGGGTCGAGCGTGATATCGAACGCTGCAAGGTGGTTCTGAAGGATCTTGGAGCAACAGGAGAGGACTTGGCTGATGTCGCAAGCTGATAACATTTCCCAGCCCCTTACACGGGGCGAACTGACTGCAAAGGCCATACGCCAGGCCATTGTGAGAATAGAGAAAGGCCGCCCAAAAGTGGTCGAGCCAGGGCGCAAGCTCAGCATTCAATCGGTGGCTGTGGAAGCCGGAGTCAGTCGAGCTACAATTCACAACAATCACCCAGGTCTTGCCGAGCGTATACGGGAGGCCGGTAATAAGGCAGTGCGTGCTCAGCGAGATGAAAAGAATATTGAGCTCAAAGAGCTTAGAAATAAGTACGCCGTACTTAGGAAAGAGTACCTTGATACCCGAAATCTCTGCCAAGATATGGCTTCTGAATTGGCCGCACTCGTTTCTGAGAACCAGCGCCTACGAGCCATTGCGGAGAACGAGAAAGTGGTCGGGTTTCCCCCGAAAAAGAGTGGGTAAACTGGGCTTCCTGGTTTATATTAACTTTTAGGTCTCCACCTGCGGGGCGCTGCGCTTTTTTCTGGTTCCTCTCTTTCGGCAATTGGGAAAATTAAGCTTCACTTAAAGGATATAAACTTTCATGTTAACTTTGCCGATTTTAGCAGACGCTTTCATGACTGGTCGGAGCGCTAGTCGTCAAAAAAAAAACTGAATGCTTTTTTCGATCAACAAGGCTTGGAACAAATATTTCAAAGGCAAATCAGCAGCAACTGCCTGTAGTGTTGCGAAAAGCTGATGTGGTAGCTCGATTCATCAGCAAAGTCGCCGAGCGCGTAAGCGCTCGTGGAGGCCTCCTCCAGGTCTTGTTCAAAATAACCGTCATGGCTGCCATCCGCAGCGTTGTTAGCCCCCTTACCGCTCGACGGTGGATTTGCTTCGGCGTCATTCATCGGTACCTGACTCAGTACGGCCAAATCCTCCGGTAGATCGTCGGCAATCCGTTCCGCGTATCGCCGCAGCGTCGTTTCCGCTAGCATGAACAGCCAGGCTTGATCATCGGCTTCGCCCATGCGCCGCAGTATTCTCCCCAATACCTGCCGGTAGTGTAGTTCGGTACGGATGCGGCTTAGAAAGCAGCATACCTGCAGGCGGGGGATGTCGGTCCCCTCGCTGATCATCCCGACTGCGACGATCCATCGGCAATCGCTGTGTCGGAATGCATTGATGACCTGCTGGGCATTCGGGGTTTTGTTGGTCACGATGCACCAACTCTCCGCTCTGGCGTCAAGCGCTTGGGCTATCTGCTGAGCATGTGCGATATCGGTAGCGACTACCAGGCCCGCCGCTTCTGGCTGGCTCCGGCGAAGCGCGTCCAGCTTGTCGCTTCCTAGCGCGAGCAGTTGTTCGATCACCTCGTCATGGCGCAACAAGTCTTCGTAAGTGACAGGCGACTCCCCCAGCAGCTCGGCGATACTGGGGAACAACCTAACGGTGTTCTCGGTTTCGACTCCTTCCGTCAGCGTAACTTGTTGGTTGTCCACAAGCAGAATGCGGGGTGAACGGCACACACCATCCGCGATGGCTTCCTTCAGACCATAGCGATAGTCGCAGATCAGCTGCCCCTCGGGGGAGAGGTAACGCGCCAAGGCAATGGCGCGGTCGTCAGAGCGCCAAGGCGTGCCGGACAGCGCCAAGGTGAAGACGGCCCGATCCTGGATCTTCCGCACGATCTGTTGCCCCCAGGCGTTACTCAGCAAGGGGTCGTGGCCGGCGCAGTGATGGATTTCGTCGAAGACTACGAACACGCGATAGTCTTCGAGCAATCGCCAGAAGACCTCATCGCGGTACTCCATGGCTTGATAGGTGTAAGCCCCTCCCACCGAGCCGAGCAAGCCGTCCAGGCGTTTGCCGAGTACCGCCGAAAAGGTGGAGCGAAAGCCGTCGACGACCTGGAGCGAGGGTGCGAAACAGAGCACCAGATCGATCTTGCTTTGGTCGAGCAGGCATCGGGTCAGCTCCGCAGCCATGCGTGTCTTACCGGCACCGGGGGTCGCCTGGCAGAAGAAATGCGACGTGGAAAGGAAGTTCTCCAACGCCGTGTCGATACACCGGCGCTGCCAGTCTCTCAGCGATGCCGTCATCGCTGAGAGGCCACCGCCTTGAGTGTGTTCTCGACGGCACGAAGATGTCCCAACAGGCGCGAACTGCGGTCTTTGGCCCCCCGATACTCGCTCTCAACTTGGTCCTTTAAATGGGGCATGTCATCGAGGAGCTGCTTGTAGCGTTCCGTTTCGCCCATCGACGACAGGAAGTCGAGCTGAATCTCTTTGAGGAGGCCTTCTAGATACGTCTGCGCATCGAACGACGACGCGGGTGGCGTGGCACTCGGTTCGGGGGTTGACGATGTCGGTTCCTCTTTAGGCGCGGGCTTGAGGCTATTCTCGAAGCCGTTGTCGATCAGCTCTAAATGCAGGTGCGGCGGGATGGGTTGTAGGTGGTAGACCTGCCCTCGCTTGCGGCGCTCTTTGTCAGGTACGAGCCAGCCAGCCCTGAGCAGGCGCCGAATCTGCTCATACACATACCGGCGCACATCGCCGAGACGAAAGTCGGTGCCTTCAAGATGCTTGGCGTAGGCATCCCGCAATTCGCGGGTGGTGAATTGCGTGCGCCCCTCCTCCTGGAGAAGGTCATACAGTCGCCTGTCGAAGATGAACGAGACGGTTTTCATGCAGGCACCTAAGCGGTTATCACAAAAATGCGGATTATAGTCCGTGGCCTGTGAGTCCGCAAACACACGATAGTACTGCCTCAAATGAGATTGAGGCAGTCATGGATCCATTGGCAAAAGCGTTGGGGGCACGCATCCGAACACAGAGAAAAGCCTGTCGGCTCTCTCAGGATGCACTGGCGCTGGCCTGCAGCATTGACCGCAGCTACATAGGACGCATCGAACGTGGCGAGGTAAACATCACGGTCGAGAAGCTATACCTCATCGCCGGTGTGCTAATGTGCGACCCGGCGTCGCTTCTTCCTCGCATGACGGAGCTTGAGGTCAGTTAGGCCCTCACGCTTTAGAGAGACATTCAGCGGCACGCCGTAGGAGATCACTGACAGACGATGTAGGACAGGCAGCAACTCCTCAACGCGGCCTGCCTACCTTATCCCTCACTCCGCTTCGCTGTGTATGATGGCTCTCATACATCACCATCAGCACCAAGAACTCGGGGAAGCATCATGAACACGGAGAGTCACGCTTAGCTGGCGGCCTTCATGTGGTCCGTTGCAGACCTGCTGGGCGGCGATTTCAAGTAGTCCCAGTACGGCCGCATCATCCTGCCTTTTACCCTGCTGCGGCGCCTGGAGTGCGGGCTGGAGCCCACCAGGGCTGTGGTGCTCGACACCTCACGCCAAGCCCGAGACGGTGTGCTACAAGCTGCACTTCGCCAACGGCATCGCCGACCGTATCGAACGCAACCAAGCGATACTGGCCCAAATCCACAACCACAGCGAGGTATCAGGTGATGCATTGTCTCTTCCCGAAGAAGGTCACGGACGCCGTCCTGGATGCTCTCAGCGACCACACTAAGGCTGGAACAGTGACCGGTTTCGACCCAAAGCGGACCTCCTGCCCCTGCCGTGAATCTAGATGCTTCAGTGCAGCCTGTTAGGCTAGACTTTCGCTGTGCCTGCAACAGAACGGAATCGGCTCACTCGTCCACATCCCTAAAAAGGTTGTGAAGAACTGCGTTCTGAGGAGTAGATGCAGCGACTGGCGCTGACGTTGATGACTGAGGTTCGTAGTCTTCCTCCATTTCTTCAATAGCGCGGCTGACTTCCTGGTAAAAAATAGGCATAGGGTCTGGATACGGGGCTCCTGGCCCTGCCTGATCGACAGCAAGGCTGATCGTCTGAATCGCTGTTTCCAAGCTAGAGAAATGATCATCTGGAGGGTATTCGTTTGACCAATATAGTCGCGCTTCACTCACATAGTAGGGAATGTTAGTCAGGACTTTATCTCGGGCAAGTACAACTGCTTGCTGTATTTCGTGATCCGTGAGTATAGTGTCTACGTAGTCTGTTTCAAAAACAGTTGAGTCGGCTTCGTTTACTAGGGCTGAAAGAAGCTCGGATACGAGATGATCACGCCAATCGCTGGGCAAAACCTTTTGCCGATGCAGGCTCACAAGAAGTCTCGCATCGGAGTCTTCGTCGATAGGCGAGACGAAAGTTTGCGCACCTTCCAGAATATCGGGCCTATGAGTCAGCATGATTTGTGAGAACGCAGCATTCGAACGGTAGGACACGAAAGTTCGTAGTAAGTTTGCTTGCAGGTTTCCGATCCTCTCAAAAAGAAGCTCGTAGAGAGTTGCAGGGACCACCATTGTCGCACCTTTTATCGTCACTCCGGGGCAGACGACAGCGTGCAGGATGGTTTCCGGCTTTGCTCCGCGGAGGTAGAGTTCAACGAGCTCTGGAGATTGCGCAAGATAGCGCGCAAATGCATCACTCACAGTAGGATGCTTGTATGTCCAATATGAACCATGCTCGTCTTCTGCCAACAGCAACAAACAGCCGTTTAGAGCTTGCAACTCACTCCGCGTCGCGGCCTCCGTACTACCAAAGGCACTCACGGCGGTTGAAATAGTCGAAGAAATTACGGGGGAGCGGACAATGCCACCATTGAGAAATATAGACGCAATTGCGGCTATGCAGTCATTCGAAATATTTGAGATGGTGTCGAATAGAAATTGCTCCGGTTTGTCAAAAAAATCAATTACAGCAGATTTATTTACATTAAGATTGCCTGAAAAGAAGCTTGACCCAATACGGCGTGCAGTCTCCGGCAGGAAACTTTCGCGCTCAACTATGGCCGGAAGATATTCCTTGATAGCAGATATAAAATGACGACTCTGATCGCCAAATTTGAGGTGGTTGTAGAGGATTTGAGCCTTCTCGGCGTTGCTTAACTCTTGAACATCAATGACAACCTTACTCGTTTTCATCACCGGAATAGCCTGGAGCTTAAGGTCAGCTTTAGCTGCTTCCCAAATGTAGTCGCGTGATGTGATTAGAAACCTAGTGCCTCGTTTCATTGCGCCCTGCATCAGAGGGAAAACCTGATTCCATGCCTCCGCTTTTTGGCGCTGATACTGGGTGTTGCCCCACGCATCATCGATCCAGAAAAACTGCGCAACATCAGGGCTCAAATGCCGCTGAACGTCTTCAGGTGATGCGGCTCGTATGGTCGAACTACGCCATATATCGGACGCTCCAACTGCGATGCTCGCGCCAATAGTTGATTTTCCTGATGCAGGCGGACCGAGTAGAAGCACCACATTGTGTTGACTAATCGCCCGCACACTTCGGCGATGAGCCTCAGTTACGACAAGCCTTTGCAAATCCTCGCCCATTGCGCTGAGGATCAACTGAGCCTGTGCATAAGCACGCGCATCGAGCACATCGTTGAGGTCCCCAAGCCCGTAGAGACGCGGTGCCATCATTCGGAGTCGTGAAGAGGTACGTATCTGTCGGTTAATAAAGTCGCTGCCATAAATACGACATCGACCAACCCCAGCGCATTGAAAAGCGTCGCGGATAGCGAGTTCGCTTTCCCCGGTGATCGCATGGTTTGTCAGGATAATGTAATCGTGGGCCAGTCCCTTTTTGGCAAGTCTTTCAGCCTTGGCAAGTTCATCACTTAACATAGAAAGGCTAAGATTCCTTCCTTCCTTGGAGGTGAACTTGCATTGGATAGTTGACTCGCCCGCAGCGGGGTCGTCACCTTCCCAACGACCCACAAACGCTCCATCACGTCCGGCATCGTTACCGGGCAGGAAGTTCTGGACCGGCCTGCGAAGGCATTCCTCAGCCACCCCAACGCAGAGATCCTGAAAGGCTTTCCAACCCAATTTGTGCAGAGGATAATCGCTAGCGACAGCCAGCAGAGTTGCTGCTGTGTTGGTTTCTGACTCTGTAGGAGCGTTTGTTTTTGGCATATAAACTCGGTGTCTTCAGTTGCTGCGTTGATAATAGAGTGCTGGGTGCCTGGCTGCGTAACAGTCACTCATGCTTGAAGGGAATATGCCCTCATCCTCGGAAGGTCTCGTTAGAGCGCTTTCACGTCACTGTAAATTTTACGGAGATGCTCGTCTGACATGTCAAGGATGGGCTCATACATGAAGGAGTTCAGGTGGATATTCTCCGGGGTCATGAGAACCACTCGATCAATTGTCGGGATGGCAGGGTCGCGAGGAAAATCTTTACGAAATCGTTTTAGCAGCTCCGTTGTCTGATTGCCAGTTATTTCTCCGGGCAGTGTCGGGTCTTTGATCCGCTCAAGCATATACTGTTCTGCCCTTAACCTAGTCGCGATTGAGAGGACGATCTTGTTTTCAAAGTTGGCTGCATCACCGTCTTGTAGACAGTCGTCCGCTTCCTGGTAGATTAGATCAAGCACTGAACCTCTGGACGGTGTGAAGTTCGCAGGGGTGCCGCCGAAAATCGTCTGGTAGATATCGAAAAGATCAGTGTCTTGGATGCCCGGAGTCCCGACTTTGATATGAAGAAGCGATGTCAACGTCAAGTAGTCAGCATTTTCCTTGCCCTTCGTGAATTCCACCAAGTTTCGCATGAACGGTATAGTGGCAATCCGCTTTTTTGGCTCATTTCCGAAATGGACCTTCCAGTCGTTGACAAAGATATTCTTGATCCCTATCGCCTTATTAATCTCGATTCCGTCTTCCTTCCTCGCTACCATGAAGCACGATTTGTAGTTGACGAAACGACTTTGAATCGTCCTGAAAAAATCGAAGTTGTGCGTAAGGATCACTTGGCGAAAGTTTTCATCTTCAGCGATATCTTTGAGATATTGAATTATCGCATATTTGTTCTTGTAGTCGAAGGAGTCGGCGACATCGTCAACGATGATCAACGTTCGCTGCCCAGCCTTCCGACGTGCTTGGATCTCAAATATAATATTCAGGATGTAGAATGCTTTTCGTTCCCCGGTGCTGAGGACCTCCAGTAGAGCATCCCTCTCGACATCCTTCCGGTCATTGCCTTCCTTGAAAGTAAAGCCTAACTTGGGGATCTTATCTTCGTTAAGCATCACAGAGACTAGGTTCTTGACCTTTAGCTCGAACGGAACGAAGAAGCGCTCATTGAAGATGTCGATGACCTCCTGCCATTCCGTCCTTTCATTGCGGGCTGCCTCCTCAATCTCCTTCCTCCTTTCCTCAGCAGCGTGGATTTCCTTGACAAGATGATTAAAGGCATCGTGGTGCTTCACGAAGTAGCTCTTCCAGACTTGCTCCTTGAAGTCGGTAGCATTCGCGAGGGCGGGGAGAATGTCTTCATGATCAGCGACGAAAGAGTTGAAGTCCCTGACATTGGCGTTCTTATGGAGGAGTTTTTCGACCGAGTGGAATTTATTGCGCAGATCCACATCTGACGTAATGCCCTCTTTCTCGGCCTCGACAAGTTCCTCAAGTTGCTTTCTTGATGTGATTTCGACCATCTCTCCCGCGTTGAGCCTCACACTGTGCGCGGCGTCGAAGAAGCCGTTATCGGCGAGTGCCTTTCCAATCACGCCGGCATTGTAATACGTGAACTTCCCGCGCTTGAAATACTGGGACTGGTCAATGAGTTCATTGAAACGCTTGATGTACTCCTGGAGTGCCTCGCGTACCTGAGCCTGCTGGAGCATCTCGACAACCTTTGGGTCGAAGACGAGATCATATGGGATGTCGGCGAACGGCGCTTCCGTCTGTTCTTGGACTTCAGTAGCGACTCCACTGATCGCCATGAGAAACTGATCAGGGGTTTTGGTGAAGGTTGAAGAGATTTCAGCAGCGAGCTCCTTCTTCGACCCTGACTGGTCTTTCAACGCGGCGAGAAGCGTCTTTTTCGCATCCTCAACGCCTTGATTGAGTTCCTGGTGCTCCTTTCGCAGAGCCGTATTCACGAGAAGGGTTGAGATCTTTTCACTGCTGCCGAAGTCTTCATCATAGGGCTGAATGACCAGGATGGATTCCGGGTCCAGCTCGGCATCGTTCTCGTCCAGCACCGACCGTTTCGTAGGGCGGTCCGGGAACATTTTGTCGGAGGATTTTTTCTTATCAGCAATGTCCTGTAGCGTTTTCGCGAGCGACGATTTCATGGTTCCGTTCGGGGCGTATAAGGCAACGGCATTGTATTTCTTGAAATCGAAAACTTGTTCCAGTTTTCGAATTCCGTAACAATACTCAAGATCCAGCTTCAGCGTGCGCATAAAATATGCCTCTCATTATCTCTCAGCTGAGAGTAGCTGTAATCGGCTCATTTGGCCAAGGGCCGCAGGACCAGCAGTCGCCATGAGGCTGGCAGCTATAGTAGAGCCATGCAATTATGCTTTCGTCCTTTCTCGCATTCGACAACACCCATAAAATGTGATGTAGGCCGATACCAGCATTAGTTTGACATGAACAGGCCTGGTCGTCCAATCACTGGATTACACGCTTTTGTCGCGTTTTTATTGCTGATCTACTTCTTTGGGAGGCTAGAGCCCTCGACAGTACCGAGACTGTCGCTTCGGTGCCGATTTTAACCAACGTACCAGCCAACTAAAGTGACTGTGGCACTTCCAGACGAGTTCCGCGCAGCAAACTTGCATTACGCGGTGAATACGTCAGCTTTGCCAAATTCGCGGAGTCCGCCAACAAGGGCTGGACACACAGGAGTGTGGGCGGCAGAGTGAAAGCTATCAATAGTCCGCTATTGGCCGGCAGAGGCGGTCCAAATCAGACCGCCTCTGCTCTTCCTATGCTTCTGTTGGTTAAGCCATATCTAAAGCATCACCTACCTCTATCCCAAGGTATCGGATAATACTTTCCAGCTTCGTATGACCCAAGAGCAGCTGATCGGCTCTCAGGTTTTTCGTCCGACGGTATATCAGCGATGCCTTTGAATGGCGCAGCGTATGCGTGCCATAGATTGAAGGATCCAGTCCAATAGAGATTACCCAAGCTTTGACGATACGAGCATACTGTCGTGTTGACAGGTGCTCTGAGCTACTGAGGCGGCTCGGAAACAAATTGTTCTCGCTTCGAAGCCGGGCGCACCGAATCTAATCGGCTAAGGCCTCGCGTGGCTGCTCGATTATCTCAAATTGCACTGGCTGTTGTGTCTTCCTCTGCATTACGATAGACCTTGGTGATACGCGCTCGCCATGAGAAATATCACGGACACGTAAAGTGACCAGGTCGCAGGCCCTCAGCTTGCGCTAGGTCAAATAGCGCTAGATCGCGTGTCTTCCCGGCGAGCTGCAGCCGAACACGAATGGCCCAGATGTCTTTTAAGCGAAGCGGTGTTTTCTGACCGACCAGCTTGCCTCTGTTACAGGGCTCACGAATTGCAGTTGTTGAAGCATTCATGTCATGGTTCTCTACAGGTGGAGTGGAAAGTATGGCTCAATCCATGCCTAGCGTGGGCCTGACTTCGCTACCAGTCGCGGGGCGATCCAAAGCGGCCCTGCCCCTGCTGGCAAAGGCAGCATACGCAGGAGACGAGCGTACCGCAGGCAATGCAATACCTTATAGAACCGGCGCAGCAGACTGATGGGCGGCTGAGTCCAACAGGCACTTATACGCCATGCTCTGCACGGCGAAGAAATGCTGAACAGTTATACAAATGGAGATACAGGTGCTTCGTAGTCAAGAAGTTTCAATACTTACTAACCTAGTCAAAGACTCCTTTCGTATTAGGCCAAACCACGATCCAGACTACGTGGACGTATCTGGTCATTTGGAAAGATTCCGGGCCAAGCAACATCAGATAGTGTTTGGCCGCAGGGGGTCGGGGAAGTCGTGTCTTTTTGTCCATTTCTTAAACGACAAAAACGCTAGCAATGGAATACTGCCAATCTATATTGAGGGCGATGAGTTCAAGCGGCTTACGTATCCTGATCTTCTAGTCAGGCTGCTACTTCGAATATTTGAGAATATGCCCGCGGCTAGTAGCTCGTGGCGAAGAATGTTAAGAAGGCCGAATTCGGTACAGAAGAACATTGACGATTTACGAAAAATTCTTGCACAAGCCGAAGAAGCTCAAGTCAGGCAAACTGATGGAAGAAATTCTGAACATGGCGGTGGTTTTGAAAAGGGAACTGCTAAGTTCCATAGCAAGCGTTCAGATAGTCAAGAGAAACAAAGTGATTTCAAAGAGCGGAAACTTGATCATTTGGAGCGTTATCTGAGTGATTACAAGAAGTCACTTTCGGAATCCTTGGATAAATCTAGCTATGACTCAACGTTCATACTGCTTGATGACTTTTATCTTATACCAAGGAATCGTCAGCCAGATGTCATAGATTATCTTCATCGGTTGCTTCGTGGGACAAACTTTTACCTAAAAATAGGAACGGTTCGGCATAGGACATCTATAATAAGAAACGGCGAACAAACAATAGGTATAGAGCTCCATCAGGACGTCGAGGAGATCAATCTTGATAGAACTTTAGAAGATTTAGATGCCACGAGCGAATACCTCGCCGAAATGCTCGCCGCACTATCGTACACAGCCGGAGTTGATAACCCAAAGGACACTCTTTTTAATCCTGATGCCTTTCACTCGTTGGTGCTAGCGTCAGGAGGGGTTCCACGAGATTTTCTAAATATATTTGTTGAGGCAATTTCGACAGCTAACGCAGATGACCAAGATCGATGGCTGACACCAACCTATATTTGGAAAGGTGCAAGCAGACTTTCGTATCGGACGAAGTTAAACAATCTTAAGGAAGAGGCGAGTTCTGACTCTTCTCCATTAGAAAAAGTGTATCAAGATATAATTTCTTTCTGTTTAAGAGAAAAGAAGAAGACGGCCTTTCTGGTTTCTCAGGAACAAGCGCAAAGGTTGTTTAGTGTTCACGAGCTGATCCTCCAACTTATGGATTTTAAGCTTATTCATGTGGTTGAGCCAGATACCTCAGCTGCCTCCGGAAGAAAAGGCAGATTTGAAGCATATACGCTCGACTTTTCCTTATTCATGGAGCCTCGACTCCGGAACATAGAGCACGTTGAGTTCTGGAAAGTGGATTCAGAACGACGGCGTGTCGGGGTGAGGGAAGCTCCTGACTATGATCTAACTCGTGCTCAACAGGCTATAGATAATGATTTTCAGCCCGATAGCATTGAAAATACGTTGCAGGAAGCGAACTATTAAATGTGTCAAGGCTAAGCTAAATTGCGGCTTCGGCTCCATTTCGTAGCCGCGCATGTTGCGCTAGAATTATGCGCAGCCGGGCTCGATGAATTATAAAAAGTAGAGATCACATGAATATAACCTTGCCAACTGCTAAGTCGCTTTTTATCGAAATGTATTTTGGAGATACGTTGCTTAGTTCGGGAACAGCATTTTTGGCTGCAAACACAAGGGCGTCACATTGTGCATTAATAACTAATAGGCATAACGTTACTGGTCGACATCAGGATACTAGTGAGTGCCTGGACAAAAAATATGCAGCTGTCCCTGATGCCATAGTTATTCACTTCCATAAGAATACTCATGACCAATCGAAAATAGGCGAGGAGTGGAAACGGGTCAGGCTTCCTCTATACCGAGAAGATGGATCGCCTTATTGGATTGAGCATCCCGTGCTGGGAGAAAGAGCGGATGTGATAGCTCTGAATCTTAATTGGGGTGATGATGTCTGTAGGCTTCCTTACTATATGGAATCAGATCTAGATAACGTCAATCTAGCTATTGATCCAGCAGAACCACTTAGTGTAATTGGTTTTCCTTTCGGCATTTCTTCTCAGGGAAAACTTCCGGTTTGGGCAACAGGATTTCTGGCTCAAGAATTATCTCTTATTGAGCCTGAAAATCCTGTATTCCTTATAGATTGCAGGACGCGCCAGGGGCAATCTGGATCGCCTGTAATAGCTTACAGGCCGACGGGATATCGTCACTTTAAGGATGGAAAAGTTCATTTCACACAAAGCGGTAACGTCGTTTGGGAGTTTCTGGGAATTTATTCGGGTAGAGTTAACTCGCAGTCAGATCTTGGCAGGGTTTGGCATGTTCGTGTCATAAGGGACGTGCTAAATGAAGCAGCTAGAGACTACGAACGAAGGCTTGAGGCGGCGAACAGTGTTAGTCAGAGTGATGTATAACAATTTGCTGCACTCGTAAAAATTACTCGCTGCGCTCCTAATTTTCCGGTGAGCAAGGCGTTAATATCAGCGAAGTATCAACGACCGCTTTTGGTCGAAAGCCGTCCTGCCTACCATCTCTGGCTGGCGGTGGTCGGATGAAGTACTTCAGGCTGTGCTGATGGGGGGTGCATTCGACGTGGACTGCCCAAGCTTACAGCTCCAAAGTTAGATCAAAAAAGCTTAACAACCGCGGAATTTGGGAATAAATCATTATAAAACTGTTACATCAAAAATTAGCCATTTAAATCAACGATTTATGTCGATATAACATGGTATAGGTTGCGGTAATTTGCTGATACTCGTCGTCGCCGGGGGGCGGCGCCAGGATGCCGGAGCCGAGATAGCCGGGAAAGTCCGCCGCCAGCTCGCGGCCTTCATCGAGCCACAGGGTGAAGTCGCGGTAGCGTCCACGCGCCACGCGGCGGGCCACCATGAGAGTCACGGGTTCGCTTGACATGGGATCTCCTCATCAATCGGACGTACCGCCTCGTGCCTGCTCGCGCCGACTTTCGCCGGCCTTCACAAGAAAACGGTCGTCCTTGTTAGGCCCCGGGTGGGGGCCGCCTGGGCCCGGTAAGGCCCTGTCCCGGCTGAGGTGGGGTCGCCACCTGCTCCGGGTCCTGCCTAGCATGAGGCAAGAAGCGCGCCATTATGCCATGCGCTCGGAATTTTTCCGTCTTTTTACTGAGAATCCAGCAAAATACCAGTCGATCATTTCGTTAAAGGGTCAGGAACAAAAAAAATGGCCCGACCTGTCAGGCCGGGCCATTGAGCAATACCCTTCATCGTGCACCAGTGAGAGGCGCCCAGGACGCCATCTGCACCTTGCTGGCCGTCAACCGCCGGTGAGTGCCGAGCCCCCCTTATCAGGCCCCCTCGCCCACCGGCATGGAGGCCGTCTCGCCGCGCTTGATGGCGGCGTAACCGAGCCCGGTCACCAGCGAGCCCGCGACGATCGCCAGCAGGTACCACAACACTGGAGTAATCGCATTTGGAATCAACAGCACGAATACGCCGCCGTGGGGGGCCATCAGCTTGGCGCCCACCAGCATCGAGATGGCTCCGGTGATGGCGCCGCCCAGCATGCTGATGGGAATCACCCGCAGCGGGTCCTTGGCGGCGAAGGGAATCGCGCCCTCGCTGATGAAGCACAGCCCCAGCACGAAGGAGGCCTTGCCGGCCTCGCGCTCGGGGTCGGCAAACTTGCGCCCGGCGACGAAGGTGGCGATGCCCATGCCGATCGCCGGCACCATGCCGGCGGCCATGATCGCCGCCATGGGGGCGTAGGTCTCGGAGGCGAGCAGGCCCACCCCAAAAGTGTAGGCCGCCTTGTTGACCGGCCCCCCCAGGTCGAAGCACATCATCGCGCCGAGCAGAATCCCCAGCAACACCGCATTGGTGGAGCCCATGCTCTCGAGGAAGGCGGTCAGTGCCTCGAGCACCCCGGCCACCGGCTCACCGACCACATAGATCATCACCAGACCGGTGACCAGACTCGCGACCAGCGGGATGATCAGGATCGGCTTGAGTGACTCGACGCTGGAAGGCAGCTTGACGTAGCGGGTCACCGCCTTGGCCACGTAGCCGGCCAGAAAGCCCGCCAGGATACCGCCGATGAAGCCGGCACCGATGTTCGACGCCAGCATGCCGCCGATCATGCCCGGGGCGATGCCGGGCCGATCGGCGATGGAATAGGCGATGTAGCCAGCCAGCACCGGCACCATCAGGGCGAAGGCGGTGCCCCCACCGATCTCCATCAAGGCGGCAGGCAGGGTGCCCTCCTCCTTGAAGGCCTCGATGCCGAAGACGAAGGACAGCGCGATCAAGAGGCCCCCGGCTACCACCATGGGCAGCATGAAGGACACCCCGGTCAGCAGGTGCTTGTAGACGCCCTTCTCCTTGAAGCTCTTGGCAGACTCGGCCCTGGCGCCACCATCCGCGCTTTCCACCTGGGCCTCGATCAGCGCCGCCTCGATGGTCTGGCGCGACTTCTTCAGGGCGTTGCCGGTGGACGTGCGGTAGATCCGCTTGCCGGCAAATCGGGTGGGATCGACCTCGATATCGCAGGCCAGGATGACCAGGTCCGCCTGGGCGATCTCGTCGTCGGTCAACTGATCCTGAGCGCCCACCGAGCCCTGGGTCTCGACGCGTACCTGATGGCCGAGCCCACGCCCTGCCTCGGCCAGTGCCTCGGCGGCCATGAAGGTGTGGGCGACCCCGGTGGGACAGGCGGTCACCGCGACGATGCGCGCCTCGTCGCTGACGTCTGCAGCCACGGGGCCATTCCCTGAAGCGCTGGCCGCCTCATCATTGAGGGGGGTAAACACCTGGGCGTCACGGGCCGCCCGCTCGAGAAAGTCCGACGGGTCGCTCAGGGCATCTTCCAGGCTGCCACGATACAGGCGCTTGCCGCTGAAGCGGTGGGCCCCGGCGATGGGTTCGCCCACCGCGATCACCAGCTCGGCCGCGGCCAGGGTCTGGTGGGACAGGGTCTCGACCGGCGCCAGGCTCGAGTGCACCTCGGTGGAGAGCTGCCAGTCCTTGGCCTCGGCGGCAGGGGTCAGGCGCTGGGCGGCCAGGTAGCTCGTGACGCTGCCGCCGGGGCAGGTCGTCAACAGGATCACGTTCATGCAAGTACTCCCCGGGCTTCGACGTCATTGAGGCGCCGCACCCTGGTGTCGGAAAGAAGGTCGGTGAAATCGGAGGCGTCGGCCCGGCCCACGCCGGTGTGGCGCACCGCCTCGGCGGACAGCGCCGTGGCAAACCTCAGCGCCTGTTCCACAGGCGCCTCGCACAGCACGCCGTGCAGCATGGCGGCAAACAGGGTATCGCCGGCACATACGGTATTGGCCACCCTGACCGCAGGAGGCAGCGACTGCCACAGGCCATGCGGACCCAGCCAGGTCACACCGTCGGCACCGGCGGAAATCAGCACGTCGCCGACGCCGGCGGCGTAAAGCTCAAGGGCTGCACGCTGAACGTCGACGTCTGTTGCAATGTCACGATCCGCCCAGTCGGCCAGCTCCTCCAGGTTGGGCTTCACCGCGTCGGCCCCCGCCTTGACCGCTGCCTTGAGCGCCTCGCCGCTGGTGTCCACCCACACGGGTACGCCGGTGGCCTTGATCCGAGTGATCAGTTCGGCCAGCGCCGAAGCGCCGACTCCCGGTGGCTGGCTGCCGCCGATCATTACCGCGGCGGGGCGCAGCGCAGGCGTCGTCAGGCGCGCCTCGATGGTGGCGATCAGGCGCTGCCAGGCGTCGGCATCGACGCTGAGTCCCGGCGCATTGATATCGCTGACGCGACCGTCGGCCTCGCTCAGCTTGGTGTTGATGCGGGTGGCGCCGGGCAATCGCACAAAGGCGTCCTCGACCCCCATCTCGGCGAAGGCATCGATGAAGGGCGAGTCGTTGTCACTGCCCAGAAAGCCGGTGACACAGACCGGGTGGCCCAGGGCGGCGAGCACCCGCGCCATGTTGACGCCCTTGCCGGCGGCGGTCAGCTCGACTGACTCGGCGCGGTGCAGCGCACCTGGCGTCAGCCGGTCCACAGCGACAGACAGGTCCAGCGCCGGGTTGGCCGAAATGGTCAGCACCGGTGGCTTGACGGCATTGCCGGATATCTCGCTCATTGGTTCGCCTCCAGCTCTCTGCGCACGTCCCGGGCGGTGGGAGCGGCCAATGCCAGGGCGGCGAGTTCCCGGGCCCGGGTGGTGGAGACCGACGCCAGGCGTGCCTTGACCATGGGTACCTGGCGGGCGCTCACCGACAGCTCGTCGATGCCGAGGCCAACCAGCACCGGAATCGCCTGGCGGTCGCTGGCCAGCTCACCGCACACGCCGACCCACTTGCCATGGGCATGAGCCGCCTGGACGGTCATCTGGATCAGCCGCAGCACGGCCGGGTGCAGGCCGTCGGACTCCCCGGAAAGCTCAGGATGACCACGGTCGATGGCCAGGGTGTACTGGGTCAGGTCGTTGGTGCCGATGGAGAAGAAGTCGACCTCGGGCGCCAGGCTCGGCGCCAGCAGCGCGCAGGACGGCACCTCGATCATCACGCCCAGCTGCAGGCGGTCGCCGTCTCGGCTGACGCCGAGTTCGCGCAGCACCTCATCGAAGATCGCACGGGCGGCGCGGAACTCATCCAGGTCCTTGACCATGGGCAGCATGATGCGCAGCGGCCGGCCGTCGGCGGCCTTCACCAGGGCGCTGAACTGATCGCGCAGCACCTGGGGACGCCTGAGGGCCAGACGAATGCCACGCAGGCCGAGGAAGGGGTTGTCCTCCTGGGGCAGTGGCCAGTAAGCCAGCGGCTTGTCGCCACCCACGTCCAGGGTCCGCGCCACCAGCGGGCGGCCGTCCAGAGCGTCCAGGGCTTCGCGATATTCGCGCTCCTGGGTCTCCACGTCCGGCAGCGAGGCGTGGGCCATGAACAAAAACTCGGTACGCAGCAGCCCCACCCCCTCGGCGCCGCGCGATACGGCGTCGCGGGCGTGGGCGGTATTGCCCAGGTTGGCGACCACCTCCACGCGGGTACCATCCTCGGTCCGGGCGTCCTCGAAGCGAGCGTCCCAGGCACGTGCCTTGAGCGCCTCCAGCGCTTCCATGCGCGCCTCGAAGCGCTCGCGACGCGCTTGCGAGGGTGCCGGCACGACCCAGCCTTCATCGCCGTCGAGCAGCATCTCAGTGCCATTTTCGAGCGCCAGCACGCCGGCACCGGCACCGACTACCGCCGGTATCCCTAGTGCCCGGGCGAGTATCGCGCTGTGGGCGGTGGCGCCGCCCCGGGCGGTGAGGATGCCGCGAACCCGCTCGGTGTCCAGGCGGGCGACATCGGACGGACCGATATCGTCGGTCACCAGCAGGTAAGGCACGGCCGGCGGCTCGGGCAGCTCGACGTCGCACAGGATACCCAGCACACGACGGCCGACGTCACGCAGATCCGCGGCTCGTTCGGCCAGCAGGCGATCGGCCAGCTGTTCCTGGGCGCGGGCGGCGACGTCGATGGCCTGCCACCAGGCGGCCTCGGCGGAAAGCCCCTCGTCGATGCCCTCGCGCGCGGCCTGGGCCAGTTCCGGGTCTTCGAGCATTTCCTCATGCATCGACAGAATGGCGGCGACCTCGCCTCCGGCGGTCCGGGCGATCAGGGCCTTGAGCTGCTCGCCGCCCTGGGCGATGGCCCGCTCGAGGCGCTGTCGCTCTAACGCGGAGTCCGCCGCCTCGCGGGGATAGTCGAAGTCCGGGGTCTTGATCACGAAAAGCGGCGCCACCGCGAGTCCCGGCGATGCGGCCACCGCTTCCAGCGGCTGGTCGGCGGGCGGCATGCTTGCCGCCACCGGCTCCGCGACCGCCTGCTCGGCTTCGCCTTGCGACACAGCCGAAGACGCCAGTGGCGTCACCTGCTCCCCCAGACCATCGTTGATCGCCTCGACCAGCGATGTCAGCGCCTGTTCGGCACCCTCGCCTCGCGCCGACAGGATCAGCTCCTGTCCTCGTCTGGCACCAAGACCGATCACCTTGGTCAGCGACGCCGCCGACACCGGGCGTCCGCTGCCCTCGGCCAGGCGCACCTGCACGGCGACCCCGCTTTCGCGTGCCTTCTGGACCAGCACCTTGGCCGGACGCGCGTGAAGCCCATGGGCGTTGAGCAGGCGTACGCGACGACTCTGGGCCGAGCCACCTTCGCCAGCCAGCAGCGCCAGCCAGTCGTCGGCGTCCCGCTCGCGCAGATGGGCGACGTCGGACTCATCCAGTGACGCCACCAGCGACACGATGGCGTCGGCCAGCGGGCGTCCAGCCTCGCCATGGGAGGCCAGGCACAACACCGCCTCGACGTCGCTGCCCTGATGCTGGACGGGCTTGGCCGGCGTCACCGCAGCGAGTGCCGGCGTGGACACGCCGGCTTCGCTGGACGCAAGCCACAGCCCCCGTCCCAGGTGCGTCGGCATGGAGGTGACCATCTCGGCAAGATAGGCGGTATCGACCAATGCCAGCTGGCGCAGCCGCTGAGCCCCGGCCAGCGCCAGATCGAGCAGGTCGTCGGCGCGATGGCCCAGCACCAGGGTGTCCTGGTCCAGTCGCGGGCGAACCACCGGCCGAGCCAGCAGCTCGGTGATCTCCTCGGCGCTGCTCGCCTGGGCCAGGCGTTCGGAGACACCGTCCCGGTCGAGCACGTGGGTCAGGCTTCTGAGGATATCCAGGTGCTCATCACTCTGGGCGGCGATGGTCACCAATACATGAACGAGGTTGCCGTCGTGCCAGCGCACGCCCTCGGGGAACTGCAGCACCCGCACCCCGGTGCGACGCACCGCGCCTCGACTCTCGGGGGTGCCGTGGGGGATGGCGATGCCATTGCCAAGCCAGGTAGAGGACTGGGACTCCCGATCGACCAGGCCCTGGCGGTAGCCGTCATCGACCAGGCTGGCCGCCTTCAGGGTGTCAAAGGCGGCGTCGAGGGCGTGGCGCCAGCTCTCGGCACGACAATCCAGCAGGATGTCGTCGGCGTTCAGCGTCAGCATGAAGGGCTCTCCTGGGTGAGGTGCAGCGTTTCCTCACCGGTATCGGTTGAACGGTGTCGGCGAGGAGGTCCAGCGCCCCGGCACTGCCGGGATGCAACAGATACAGCGCACACCGGATGCTGGGATCACCTGGCTTCGGCAAATGCAAATTGCTCGAAAGCTGAATCGTGTCACTTCACCATGCCACAATGCTGGTACGATTCAGCGCACATGGCAAGTCGCAAAAGCTACGACTTTGGCAGGGGGACACTGCTGCCATGCCAGGTAGACTAGAGGGAATTGACACCTTGTCGCCGTGACCACGCCCGACGCCTTCAATGGAGACACCCGCATGACCTTGGCCGAAATTGCCCGCCTGGCCGGCGTTTCCCGCACCACCGCCAGCTACATCGTCAATGGCAAGGCCAGGGAGCGCCGTATTCGTCAGGACACCGTGGACCGAGTGATGGCGGTGGTGGCGGAGCATGGCTACCGTGTCGATGCCCAGGCGGCGGCCCTGCGGCGCGGCAGCAGCCGCATCCTGGGGCTGATCGTGCCGGACCTGGAAAACTCGAGCTACGCCCGCCTGGCCAAGCACCTGGAACGCGGAGCGCGGGCCCAGGGCTACCAGCTGCTGATCGTCGGCTCCGACGACCAGCCCGACAGCGAGCGGGACCTGGCCCTGTCACTGCGCGCCCAACGCTGCGAGGCGTTGATCGTGGCAAGTTGTCTGGCGCAGCCGGAGTCCTTCTATACCGAATTGATGCACGAGGGTTTGCCGATCATCGCCATCGACCGGGGCCTGCCCGAGGCGAGCTTCGCCAGCGTCGTCAGCAACGACCGCGAGGCCGCCGAACAGCTCACACGCTCGCTGATGACGCCGGCAGTCAAAAGCGTGCTATGGCTCGATGCGGTGCCGCACCTTTCGATCACCGAAGAGCGCCGCACCGGCTTCCGCGCAGGCGTGGAGGGACGCGAGCTCGAGTGCACTCTGGAAAGCGGCGACCACTATGCCCGCGAGGAAGGCGCCAGGCTGCTGGCTGACTATATCGAAAAGAAGGGACTGCCCGACGCCCTGGTAACCGCGTCCTACATTCTGCTGGAAGGCGCCCTGGACGAATTGATTGCACGCGGCGGCCTGCCCCCGCGTCTGGCCATGGCGAGTTTCGGCGACAACCGCCTGCTGGACTTCCTGCCGCTGGCGGTCAACTCCGCCGTCCAGGATCATCGGGGCATCGCCGAGCAGGCCCTGGCGCTGGCGATGGATGCGGTGCGGGGTGAATACCGGGCTCAACGGGTGGTGGTGCCACGACATCCGCGCTGGCGGCGTCCCCGTCCCCAAGGCAACTGAAACGGCACCTTCCCACGACAACTGAGCAGTACAGCTCAGCAACACAGCGGGACGCCGAAGCCGACCTCAGGTCTGGGAGGCGCGCCTCTCGCTGCGGGCAAAGGCCGCCAGGGTGCGTTCAAGCAGCTCAGGCAGCGCATCGATGACGCCTCTGGCATCCTCGATGCAGCCATCCAGGGCACAACGCTCCAGCGCTCGCGCCGCCTCGGCCAGAGCCATGGCGCCGACGCCGGCGGCCTCGCCCCTGAGCTGATGGGCCAGTTGGGCCAGCGGCTCCTCCTCGCCTCGCCGGTAGGCGCTCTGGATCTCCGGCAAGCGTTCGCGCGCCTGTCGCCCGAACAGGTCCACCAGGGCATCCCGGCGCTCGCCCCCAAGCCCTTCGTCCAGGGCATCGAGCGTATCGGCATTGATCAGTGAGGTGATACCCCTCGGAGTCGTCGAGGTCTCGGACTCTCCCAGCAGGTGGCGCTTGAGCACCATCAGCAGCGTGCCCATCAACAGCGGCTTGGTCAGATAGTCGTTCATGCCGGCGGCCATGCAGTCCGACTCATCGTGACTGGCGCCACCAGCGGTCATCGCCACCACGGGAACCTCACTACGCCAGTCGGAAAAGCTGCGAAGGCGTCGGGTGACCTCGCGACCATCGAGGTCAGGCATCTGGATATCCATCAATATCAGGTCAAAACGGCGCTGTGAGCAGAGAGCCAGCGCTTCCTTGCCGCAGGAAGCCAGGGTAGCCGAACAGCCGAGGCGTTCCAGCATCGCGATCGCCACTTCCTGGTTGACCAGATTGTCTTCCACCACCAGCAGATCCGCCTCGGCGAGCTGCTTGGGATGGGCGCGCGCCCTGGCCACCGTCAGCGGTTGACGGCGGGGTTCGTCACAGGGCACCAGCGGCAATCGGAACCAGAAGCGACTGCCCTTGCCTCGGCGGCTGTCGACCCCTATCTCGCCCCCCATGGCCACTACCAGGCGCTTGGAAATCGCAAGGCCCAGACCGGTGCCGCCATAGCGCCGGGCGACGGAGGCATCGCCCTGGCGGAAGGGCTCGAACAACTGAGGCAGCAGGGACGCCTCGACGCCCTGACCGGTATCCACCACGTCGAACTGCACCCAGCCCTCGTCCACAGGCGCTACCGACAGCCTCACCATGCCGCGGTCGGTAAACTTGATGGCGTTGGCCAGCAGGTTGAGCAGCACCTGTCGAAGCCGGCCCGGGTCCCCCTGGAGTCGTGCCGGCAGCGTCTCGTCCACGTGGCCAAGCAAGCGCAACCGCTTGTCGAGTGCGCGCGGACGAAACAGCTCCAGGGCATCTTCGATCAAGGCATCGAGTGCCACCGGCTGAACATCCAGCTCCATGCGTCCTGCCTCGATCTTGGAGAAGTCGAGGATGTCATCGATCATGCCCATCAGCTGGCGGGCGCTGTCATGAATGGTGTGCGAGTAGCGGCTGGCGGGCTCCGACAGTTCGAGATCACGCAACAGTTCGCTCATGCCGATGACGCCGTTGAGCGGCGTGCGGATCTCGTGGCTCACCGTGGCCAGAAAGTCGGACTTGGCCTGACTGGCGGACTGGGCGCGCCGGGCACTGATTTCCAGTTCGCCGCTCAGCGTCTCCAGTGCCTTGCGCGAGGCCTCGTTATCACGGGCTTCCTTGAAAAGCACGGCAAGCATGACCCCTCCGGCCAGGCTCATACCGAGGATCATCACCAGCAGCAACAGGTACAGTCGCTGCAGACGAACACGCTCTGCGGTATTGATCTCGGCCAGATGGCCGTTGACGGCCATGATCAACCTTTCGGTCTCGGTGGATAGCGCGGCAAGATGCTGGTCAAGAACGGCTTCTGCCTCGCTATCGAGGGACGCCAGGGCACTGACCTCTGCATCCAGGTCCTGCATCAGGCTGATGATGATCGACAGTTGGCGACGCGCGGCCGGAGCCTCCTCGACCAGCTCGTGAATGTCGCTGTGGCGAAACAGGTTCAGTCGACTGAACAACAGGTCGAACTCGAGCCTGAAGCCGGCCAGCTGTTCGGGGCCATGCTCCCCGAACAACAGGTGATTGCGCAGCAACACCACGTCTCGGTCCAGCTTGTAGGAATGCCAGGTGATATCCTCCACCACCTGGTGGGAAAGATTGTCATGGCGCCAGGCGACCAGACCGATCACCACCATGGCGGCGGCAAAGAAGGCCAGTGCCGCCACGGCGCTGAATACCAGTCTCAGAGGATAGCGTCGCATACGGAACGGATGCGCCGAGCACCCTCCTCCTTGGGTCGGGAATCTGCTGGCAGAATGTTCGGGTCGACACCAGCCGATACACCGGGATCACTCACTATGGTATTGGGGCGCTGCACTCCCTGCCTTGCCTCCTGATGGCCTTCGACCGATCTCCCGGTGACATTGATCACGGGACCTCGATGGCATCTACCTGCCACACCGAGCGAAACTGGACCGACTCGTTAAGTAGTTCTGGATGATCATCGAAAGGGTACAACACGAACAGCGGGCCGAAGTTTCGCACCGACATCGCTTCGCCGTCCTGCTTCATGGCCAGGATGACGTCATAGCGATAGGCATCGGAGACCGGGATGTCGGCCACGAAGCCGTTCAAGGCGTGCACGCGAATGCTGTCGGCAGTGACACCGGCGGATTCCAGCACGCTGCGGAGCAGCGGCCCCTCGAAACGGCTGGCCTGGCTATGCCACGGGGTATCGGTCACCAGCGCACGACTCTCCAGATCGTCGAGCATGGCACGATCCAGCAGAAGCTGTGCATCCACATTGGTGTTCTGGATATTGCCCGATACTTTAAGCAGCACAGGCCCCTCCGGAGCTGGCAGAGGCTGGGAATGGGCCTGGCCGATTCCCCCTGCTACCAACAGCCCCAGGAGGACACCCACCTGGCAAAGGAAAGCTGGCACCCGCATGACGTCTCCTGACTCTTTCTGCAGGAGTAGATTACGTGATCGAGCGCCAAAGGTCAGTCTGCGGGCCCCTCGAGCTTTGCTGGTTCAGGAAAACGCCCCCTGTCGGGGCGTCTTCGCGGACCAGGTTGCCGCCCTCAGGCGCCGGGGTCGTCCAGCCGTTCGCACACCACCAGGTCTTCGTAGGCGTGCCAGCTCGCGTGCCCCAGTACCGGCAGAATCAAGGCAAGCCCGATATAGAAGGTGGCCATCCCCACCAGTACGCAGCCGGTGAGAATCGCTGCCCACAGCAGCATCGGTCGGAAATTGCGTGCCACCGAACGAATACTGGCCTCGATGCCCTCCATGAACGTCAGGTCCTGATCCATCAGGGTTGGAATCGCGACCACGCTGATGGAAAAGGCGCCAAACGCCAGCACACAGCCAAAGGCCAGCCCCACCACCAGCATGCCGAGGCCTTCCGGCGTGGTCAGAAGTGACGCATAGACCGTGGACGGATCCGGCGACTGGAGACCGAAGAACAGGGCAAACAGCAAGGTGGCCAGGCGAATCCAGGCGAGAAAGAAGATCATCATCATCACGCCCATCATGGCCAGTTGCCCGGTGTGGCCGCGCCAGGCGCCAAAGGCATCCCCCAACGTCGGGGAGCGGCCTTCTTCCAGCGCCCTGCTGATCCCGTAGGAGCCCACCGCCACCAACGGCCCGATGAACATGAAGCCGGCCACCAGCGGCAACAGCCAATGCCACAGTCCCAGCGTCAGCGCCCCTGCCGTGACGGCGATGCTGAGCCCGACCCAGAACATGCCATAGGACAGGCTGACCGCAGTGGCGGCCCTAAAATCCTCGAAACCCGAAGATAACCACACCCTGGGCCGCCCCATACCGACGTTCTTGATGGAGATCTTTACTCTGGCCCCGCTCGACTCCTTGTCGTGTCGTGATGCTGCTGCACTCATCATCTACTCCCCCTTGTACCCACGGATGACGGTTGCCACCGCCCACCTGTCACGGGAGTCAAGGGGCAAGATGCGAGGTTCCTTCACGCCATCGCCGGCGCCCATCGACTCTAATTTGACTGTAGTTGATGGGCCCTGGATTCGCCTTCAACCTACGCAAGCTTACGAAAACGCCCCCTCATGTGAGGGGGCGTCGATGGCGCTAGCGCTTGTCGTCTGGGTCAACGCACGATCATCACCGAACACTTGCTGTGATGGACGACGTGCTCGGCGTTGGGGCCGATCACGTAGTCGGCGAACTTGCGCTTGGTATGCGAGGCCATGACGATCAGGTCGGCATCGATCTTCTTGCCGACCTTGATGATGGCTTCCCAGGGGGAGCCATCGGCGATGATCGCCTGGGCCGTCAGGTCCTCCGGCACGTGCTCGACGATGAAGTCATGCTGCGCCTTCTGTACCGCTTCATGGGCCTTCTTGGCGAAGTCCTTGGGGAAGTAGGACCCCACCAGCGGCATGCGGTAGTCCGGCAACACCGTCACCAGGTGCAGGCTGGCACCAAAGTTGCGGCACAGCGAGAGCGCCACCGGCAGTGCCCTCTCCCACGACGATGGCTCATTGAGATCGACCGGTAACAGGATCTTCTGGTACATGACGGACCTCCTCAGGCCGTGGCCTCAGTGGTTTCAGGGGGCCGGCGACGGCGTTGTGCCAACACGATCAGGGCGAACAGCAGCAGCGCCGGAATCCACATCAGCTCTTTCGGCCAGCGGTCCACCGGTGCCTGAATCTCGACGATCTCCTGATCGAAGTCGAAGCCGAGATCCGCAGCCTGACTGCCATAGGTCACCATGTCGACGATGGCGCGACCGTCCTCGACGATCAATTCCAGACCGAGATTGAGCAGGCGATCCTCACCGGTCTCGCCGTCTGCCACCGGCAGCGTCATGTAGGTCGTCAGCGGATCGCCGAAGGCGTCCTCGCCCTTGACCTGCAGACGCAGGGTGCTGTCCTCGTCCACGTTGCCGTAGGCCTCGACGAACTCGGACGGCGGCACACTGCGATAAGGATCATGGATGATGTCCATCCAGAAGCCCGGGCGGAACAGGGTGAAGGCCACCAGCAGCAGCAGGATGCTCTCGTACCAGCGATTGCGGGTGATCATGTAGCCCTGGGTCGCCGCGGCGAAGATCAGCATGGCGATGGTCGCCACCACGAAGATCAATACGCCCTGCAAGGGCGCCACATCGATCAGCAGCAGGTCGGTGTTGAAGATGAACAGGAACGGCAACGCGGCGGTACGCAGGCTGTAGTAGAACGCCTGGAAGCCGGTGCGGATCGGATCCCCTCCAGAAACCGCCGCGGCGGCAAAGGAGGCAAGGCCCACCGGCGGCGTGACGTCGGCCATGATGCCAAAGTAGAACACGAACAGGTGCACCGCGATCAGCGGTACCAGCAGACCATTCTGCTCACCCAGTTGCACGATCACCGGAGCCAGCAGCGCCGACACCACGATGTAGTTGGCGGTGGTCGGCAGCCCCATGCCCAGGATCAGGCTGAGAATGGCGGTGAAGAACAGAATCAGCATCAGGTTGCCCATGGACAGGATCTCGACCACGTCCGCGAGCACCAGGCCGACACCGGTCTGGGAGACCGCACCCACGATGATGCCGGCGGTGGCGGTGGCGATACCGATACCGATCATGTTGCGCGCGCCGGTCACCAGCCCCGTCCACAGGTCCAGACAGCCTTCGCGCAGATCCTTGCCAAGATCACCCCGCCCACGGAAGGCGTGCATGATCGGGCGCTGGGTCAGCATGATGAAGATCATGAACACCGTCGCCCAGAAGGCGGACAGTCCCGGTGACAGGCGCTCCACCATCAGACACCAGATCAGCACGATCACCGGCAGGATGTACTGCAGGCCTACCAGCACCGTGGGTCGGGTCTGGGGCAGCTTGTAGATAGGCTCGTTGGGATCATCGAGCTCGAGCTCGGGATAGTTTGCACCCAGCTTCAACAGCGCCACGTAGACCACCGAGAGCGCCACGGCCACCACCCAGGGAGTCGCATCACCCAGTACCGGCTTGAGCCAGCCCAGGCCGTAGTAGACACCCAGCGCCACCACCATCATCAGCAGCAGACCACCGAGGAAGCCGATCACCTTGCGTACCAGCGGCTTGGGCGGGTTGGAGCTTTCCAGCCCCTCCATGTTGGCCTTGAGCGCCTCGAGGTGAACGATGTAGATCAACGCGATATAGGAAATCAGCGCCGGCAGGAAGGCGTGCTTGATCACCTCCACGTAGGAAATGCCGACGTACTCCACCATCAGGAAGGCGGCGGCGCCCATCACCGGCGGCATGATCTGGCCATTGACCGAGGAGGACACCTCCACCGCACCGGCCTTCTCCGAGGAGAAGCCGACACGCTTCATCATCGGAATGGTGAAGGTACCGGTAGTCACGGTATTGGCGATGGACGAGCCGGAGATCAGGCCGGTCATGCCGGAGGCCACCACGGCGGCCTTGGCGGGCCCGCCCTTGTAGTGGCCCAGCAACGAGAAGGCGACCTTGATGAAGTAGTTGCCGGCACCTGCCTTGTCGAGCAGCGCGCCGAACAGCACAAACAGGAAGACGAAACTGGTCGAAACGCCCAAGGCGATACCAAACACACCCTGGGTGGTCAGCCACTGGTGATTGACCAGGCCGTAAAGGCTGACGCCACGGTGAGCGAGGATACCCGGCATCCAGGGCCCCGCCAGCGAATAGAAGATAAAGATCGAGGCGATGATCATCAGCGGCGGCCCGAGCGCCCGCCGTGTTGCCTCGAGCAGCAGAATCAGGCCGGTCACACCGACGATGACGTCCTGCAGGATGGGTGCGCCAGGACGGTCAGCCAGCTGTTCGTAGAACACGAACATGTAAGCCCCGGCGGAAGCGGCCAGAATCGCCAGCACCCAATCCTGAAGAGGAATGCGGTCCCGCGGCGAGCGCTTGGTCGCGGGGTAGGCCATGAAGGCCAGAAACAATGCAAAGGCCAGGTGAATAGAGCGCGCTTCGGTGGCGTTGAAGACGCCGACGCCGGCCATGAACGGCAACGGCGAAGCAATCCATAGCTGGAACAGCGACCATGCCGCCGCAACGCCTACCAGCAGCTTGCCGGGCGCACCCAAGGGGTTGCGCGAACCGGAGTCGCTGGAGGCGACCATGTCCTCGAGATCCACTTCGGACTGCGTGGATCTCTTGTTGTCCTCAGTCATAAGCGTGCCCTGCCTGGAAGAGGAATCGTCATGATGGAGGGCTTCGCCTCCATCCCCGAATGCCCGCTTTCGCGGGCCAGTCGTGCTGGCGCTGTCTGGTCTCTACCGAACGTCCGGTGTCGATCCATCGACGGGCCACAACGCACTGCGCGGCCGCCCAACGGCCGACCGCGCAGAGATTAGCTGGCTATTCCCCCGAGAGGGGAAGAACCCTTACTCGATCCAGCCCTGCTCGCGATAGTAACGAGCGGCACCTTCATGCAGCGGTGCGGACAGACCGTTGGATACCATGTCCTGCGGATCCAGGTTTTCGAAGGCCGGGTGCAGACGCTTGAAGCGATCGAAGTTGTCGAACACTGCCTTGACGGTCTGGTAGACCAGCTCGTCGTCGGCCTCGGCGCTGGTCACGAAGGTCGCGGCGACACCGAAGGTCTCGACGTCATCCGGGTTGCCCTTGTACAGACCGCCTGGAATGGTGGACATGGAGTAGTACGGATACTCCTCGACCAGGCCCTTGATGGCGTCGTCGTTGAGCGGCACCAGCTTGGCGTCGACGGTGGTGGTGGCTTCCTGGATGGAACCATTGGGGTGGCCGACGACGTAGGCCATGGCGTCGATGTTGTTGTCCGACAGGGCAGATGCCATCTCGGCTGCGTCGAGCTGCGAGGCCAGCGAGAAGGTGTCTTCGGTCCAGCCCTTGGCGTCCATCACCACTTCCATGGTGTTGCGCTGGCCGGAACCCGGGTTACCGATGTTGACGCGCTTGCCGGCCAGGTCATCGAGGCTCTCGATGTCGGCGTCGGCACGGGCCAGGATGGTCAGCGGCTCGCCATGCACCTTGAACACGGCACGCAGGTCTTCGTAGGCTTCGCCCTCGAAGTTGCCGGTACCGTTATAGGCCTGATACTGCACATCAGACTGGGCGACACCCATGGTCAGCTCGCCACTGCGAATACCATTGACGTTGGCCACGGAGCCACCGGTGGACGGCGCGTTACAGCGGATGCCGGTCTCTTCGCTGTTGCGATTCACAAAGCGGCAGACAGACTGGCCAACGACGTAATACACGCCGGTCTGACCCCCGGTGCCGATGGTGATGAACTGTTCTTCGTCCTGGGCCATGGCCGGGGACGTGAACATGGCGGCTCCGAGAATGGCGCTGGACAGTGCAGCGGCGGAGAAAGCATGGCGCTTCATGGTCACACCTCTTTTGGTATTGTCGACGTTGACGGCATGGACTCGTGCCTTGCCCCTCCTGGGCCGGCAAAAGATCCACCAGTCATTCCTTTTGCGATAAATTCACCTGGAGAGACCAGGCCGAATCATTGTAAAACGAGAGTTTAGCTACCGCTAACGTTTAGTGGGCGTTAATTTTTTCTGCACGCCCCTCAGGGCGTGGAGAAATATCCCTTCCCTCCCCGTCGGCCTGCAACGATGGCCAGGTACACAACGAGGACTTAAGGCGCTCGACCACTGACACTCGCGGAGCGGAAATCGAGCGTCGACGGTCTACCGTGAGCATAGCCCTTGGCACCGCTGACGCAATCGACTGCCGCCCATGTCGTCGCGCTGTCGATTCGGGTTACCCTGCCTCTTTCGCCAACTGCGAGGAATCCATGCGCCTGCTGGCTTGCCAGACCACAATCCCGGCGACCCGCAATCGGCTCGACCAGCGCGACCACCTGGACGCCCTGGCCGGGCGCCTGCGCACTGCCGCGTCGCAGCAACGCCCACAGCTGATCGTGCTGCCGGAGCTGTCGTCCCAGGAGTACGGCGAGCAGGCCTTCGAGGCGATGGATGAACTCGATGACGACCTGCAAGGGCCTGTGACAGCACACTATTGCGCGCTGGCCCGGGAACTCAGGTGCCCGATCGCCTTCGGCGTGGCGCGCAGATCACGCCGGGCCGACGGCTCCCTCTGGCGCCATATCAGCCAGGTGGTCGTCGACGCCGAGGGGCAACTGGCGGGAGCCTACGACAAGCTGCACTGCGCCCAGTTCGGCGCCAGCGCCGAGGCGGCCCACTTCAGCCCGGGCGAGCGCCTGGTGACGCTGGATATCGCCGGCTGGCGCGTCGGCTTCATGATCTGCTACGACCTCAGGTTCGGTGAGCTGGCCGCCCGCTACCGCCGGTTGGGCGTCGACCTCATGATCCACCCGGTGGCCTTCACTCGGGACTTCTCCTTCACCAGCTGGCACAGCTTCGTCATCACCCGGGCGATGGAAAACCAATGCTACTGGCTAAGCCTCAACCGGGCCGGTAACGGCTGGGGGCACTCGCTGTTGTGTCCGCCACTGGTCACCCCCGAGGCGTCGCCAGAGGTTCTGGGCGAAGAGGAAGCGTTGGTCAGCTGGCAGCTCGAGCGCGACACCCTGGAGCGTGCCAGGAAGCGGCTTCCACTGGCGGGCGACCGCCGTCAGGACATCGACCGGCTGGCCACAGGGCCGCTACCGTCACCGACGGTTACCACCGCAAGCCAATGACAGGAGTCTCCATGGACTATCCCTTGATCGAATGCATTACCGGTGACATCGCCCGCCAGGCCGACGTCGAGGCGGTGGTCAACGCAGCCAACGCCCAGCTGGAAAGCGGCGGCGGTGTGGCCGGCGCCCTTCACCGTGCCGCCGGCCCGGAGCTGGCCCAGGCCGGGCGGCCGCTGGCACCGATTCGCCCCGGCCAGGCGGTCATCACCGAAGGCTTTGCGCTGCCCAACGCCTGGGTGATCCACTGCCTCGGCCCGGTCTACGGCGTCGACGAACCGAGCGCCGAACTGCTCGCCGGCTGCTACCGAGAGGCGCTGGGCCTGGCCCAGCAGCAAGGCATCCGTCGAGTGGCGTTCCCGGCACTGTCCACCGGCGTATTCGGCTACCCGCTGAACGAGGCGGCGGAAATTGCCGTGTCCACGGTCCTGACCACCCTGCCCGCCTGCCCCGATATCGAACTGGTACGCTTCGTGCTGTTCGACGAGGCCAGCCGAGACGTCCATCAACGCTGGCTCGAGACGCTGACCGACAACGACTGAAGACCATGAACACAACAAGGCGCGAGCCATGCTCGCGCCTTGTGCCCCCACTGCCCAGGGTACTGCCCCAGGCGGCCTAGACGTTGTAACCCAGCACCCGAGGCAGCCACAGCGCGATCTCCGGGAAGATCACCACCAATGCCAGCGCCGAGGCCATCGCCGCCACGAACACCATGGCCCAGCCCAGGGTCTGCTCCAGCCTGACCTTGGCGACCTCGGTGGTCACCATCAGGTTGACCGCCACCGGCGGAGTAAACTGGCCGATGGCGATGTTCATGGCCAGCAGGATGCCGAACCACACCGGATTCCAGCCGAAGTGCTGCATCACCGGGATCAGGATCGGCATCATGATCAGGTAGATCGAGATGGCGTCCAGCAGCATGCCCGCGGCCAGCACCGCCAGCATGATCAACAGCAGCAGCAAGGTGCCGTTGTCGGATAGCCCGATGACCCACTCTGCCAGGTGACGGAAGGTGCCGAGCATGGTCCCGGACCAGGCGAAGATGCCCGCCAGGGCGATGATCAGCATGACCACCCCGGACACCACCGCCGCCTCGCCCATCAGCCCCCACAGGTCCTTGAGCGACAGCTCACGGGTCAGCACCAGGCCGACCAGGATGCCGTAGGCCACGGCGACCACCGCCGCCTCGGTGGGCGTGAACAGGCCACTGCGCAGACCGCCGAGTATGATCACCGGCGCGAACAGCGCCGGCAGCGCCTCGCGGAAGCTCTTGCCGATGGGTGGGCGCTCCATCTCGGCAGGGTCTTCCCAACCATAGCGCCGGGACAGCCACAACGCCGGAATCAGCAGCGAAGCGCCGGCCAGCACCCCGGGAAAGAGTCCGGCGGCGAACAGCGCCCGCAGATCCACTCCCGGCACCACGATGGAGTACAGGATCAAGGCCACCGAAGGCGGGATCAGGATGGCGGTAGACGCCGAGGAAGCGATCAGGGTCGCCGAGAAGGGCCGCGGATAGCCCGCGCGGGTCATGCTCGGCAGCATCACCATCGCCACCGCGGCGGCGTCGGCGGGGCCGGAGCCGCTCATGCCCCCCATGATCATGCACACCACCACCGCGACCACCGCGAGGCCACCATGGCGAGGCCCGATCAGCGCCTGGGCGAAGCGCACCAGGCGTGCCGCGACCCCCGCCCGCTCGAAGATCAGCCCGGTCAGGATAAATAGCGGAATGGCGATCAGCGGATACTTGGCCACGCTGTTGTAGGTATTGGTGCCAAGGGTCGCCAGCATCGCCGGCGACAGCCCGGTGACGATGCCCACGGCGCCGGACAGGCCCAGCGAAAAGGCCACCGGCACGCCGGCGATCAGCAGCACCAGAAAGGCGATCAGCATCCATACATCAGGCGTCATCGTGAGCACCTCCGCGCAGTCGCTCCAGGCTCGCCTGGCACTGGCGGAGGAACATCAGCCCCGACAATAGCGGCAGCCAGATCAGGTACCACCACTGGGGCAGCCCAAGTCCGGGCGACAACGACTGCCACTGGTACTCCTGCCAGGTCATGAGCGCACCGAACCAGGTGATCAGGCCCAGCACCAGCAGCCCGCACAAGCCCTGGAAGATCACCAGCAGGCGATAGCCAAGCGGCGGCAGCGCCCGCTCCAGCAGGCCGATACGGATATGGCGATGGCTTCGCAGAGCCACCGAGGCACCGGCGAAGGTCAACATGACCAGCAGAAAGACAGAAAACTCTTCGGTGAACGCAAAGGAACCACCGGTGATGTAGCGCACCACCACATTGACCAGGCTGATCGCACCGATGATCAGGATCGCCAGGGTGGCCAGGGTGCGCTCGATTCGTGCATCAGGACGTTTCATCGAGAAAGGGCGTCGGTAGGGAGTCAATCAACGCCGACCCTCGATCATGAGGGTCGGCACAAGGTTTACCGCCGCGTCAGAGCGGTTGCTCAGCGCGCGTCGATGGCGCTTCGGGCGGCCTCGACCAGGTCCTCGCCGATGCGCGGTACCCACTTCTCGTAAACCCCTTCGGTCGCCGCGACGAACGCCTCGTGCTGCTCCTCGTTCAAGTCGGTGACGGTCACACCACGCTCCTGAATGGCCGCCAGGCGCTCGCTCTCCTGCTCGCGGGTCATGGCGATCTCCCAGGCGCCGGCTTCGACCGCGGTCTCACGCAGCAACGCCTTCTCGTCATCGGACAGGGTGCTCCAGACCTGCTGGTTGGCGGCGAAGATCAGCGGATCGTTCATGTAGTTCCACAGCGTTACGTGCTCCTGGCCGACCTGGTCGATACGCGCCACGTCGAACACCGACAGCGGGTTCTCCTGGCCATCCACCGCGCCGGTGGTCAGCGCCGGCTTGGCGTCGGCCCAGCTCATCTGGGTCGGGTTGGCGCCCAGTGCGCTGAAGGTGTCCTGGAACAGCGGCGACCCCACCACCCGGATCTTCAGGCCTTCCAGGTCCGCCGGCTCGTCGATCACGCCCTGGGAATTGGACAGCTGGCGGAAGCCGTTCTCGCCCCAGGCCAGCGGCACCACGCCCCGCGACTCGATCGCCTGGAACACCAGCTCGCCGGCCTCACCTTCGGTGATCGCGTCCACCGCGCTCTCGTCCGGCATCAGGAAGGGCAAGGAGAACAGATTGAGTTCCGGCACCTGGGGCGACCAGTTGATGGTCGAGCCCACCGCCAGGTCGATCAGCCCCGAGCGCATCGCCGAGAACTCCCGGGTCTGGTCACCGCTGACCAGCTGGGAATTGGGAAAGACCCTGAGCGTCAGCTCGCCGTCGGAACGCTCCTCGACCAGGTCAGCCCACTTCTGAGCGGCCTGGCCCCAGGGGAAGGCATCGGAAAGCACCGTGGAGACCTTGAGTTCCCGCGCTTCGACGTCCGCCGAGGCGGCCAGCGAGCCAAGGGCGATGGCCGCACCGACCAGGGTGAGAGAGAAACGAGACGGCGAGCGCGAGCCGAACAGAGATGTCATGACGTGTCCTTGCATTGATGCCCCCTTGGCCAGGCCAACGCTGAGCGGTACCTGACACAAGCGCTGCATCAGAAGCCGGATCTAGCCTGGCAAAGGCTGGGGGTCGAGTGTGGTGATTAAGGGAGAAACGTATTGATCTTGTCGACTTTTCAATATGCCTGCAAACGGTAATCCGCGACAAGTGCCGCGCGATGCGCGAAAGGCCCGTCGGCCTTCGGACACGCACGCTCAGATGTCCTCGCCATGTCGTTCGTGCGAGGGCTGCACGGCTGGAGCTTGTGAGAGCGTGGACACCAAACGTCTGCGAAGGGGGTGCTAGCATGACGCGGTGAACAAGGCAGTCGAACGAAGGCGCCCCTCGGACCGGCCCAGGGGCTCTGCTATGCTGCTCGTTTTACCCATCAAGGACGACCGGTGCCCCTACGCGACCTCCTCCTCGGCCTCCTGGTCATCGCCATCTGGGCGTTGAATATCATCGTCATCAAGCTTGGCGTGTCAGACATGCCGCCCTTGCTCCTGACTACCCTGCGCCTGGCACTGGTGGCCGCGCTGCTGGTGCCCTTTCATCCGGTGGCGCGCCATCAGCTGCCCTTCCTGGCACTGCTGTCGGTGACCTTCGGGGTGATGAACTTCGCCCTGCTGATCATCGGGCTCGGCCAGGCCGAGGCGGGTACCGGTGCCTTGCTGGTGCAGATGGGTACGCCCTTCGCCACCCTGCTGGCGGTAATCTTTCTCAGGGAGCGGCTCGGCGCAAAACGCCTGGTGGGACTGTTGCTGTCTTTCGGCGGCATTGGCGTGCTGGCCGGCGGGCCGACCCTGCCGGCGCCGCTGCCTACCGCACTGCTGCTGGCCAGCGCCCTGGGCTGGGCGGTATCCCAGCTATTGATCAAGCTCGGACCCAAGGTCTCGCCGATGGCGATGGCCGGCTGGATCGCGCTGTTCGCCACTCCCCAACTGGCGCTGGCCTCCTGGTGGTTCGAGGACAACCACTGGCAGGCCATGCTCGACGCCGGCCTTGCGGGATGGGGGGCGGTGCTCTACACCGCCCTGATGTCCTCGATCCTGGCCTACGGCATCTGGTTTGGCTTGATCCGGCGCCACGACGTCAACCGGGTGGTACCGCTGACGCTGCTGGTGCCGGTGCTGGCGGTGATCCTCGGCATCGTGCTGCTGGGTGACAGCGTCAACGCCTACAAGCTGGGCGGTGGTGGCATGGTGGTCGCCGGGGTGGCGCTGATCGTCATCCGCTTCGGGCCTCGTCGTGCTCCCGCCACCCCGCCGGTACCCACCGCCCCCAGCAAGGACCCCTAGCCGCTGCAGCTCTCGCTGCTGCCCGGCCAGCTGACACAGTCGCCGGGACCGACGCCCAGCGCCTCGAACGTCCCGGCCTTGACCTCCAGGGCAGCGTGGTAGCGCGACGCCGGGCGGGTGGTCGGACATTCCTGGGCCTCGCCCTGGCAGGGCTCCATGCGACGAATCTCCTGGATGCGTCCGTCGGCACCGATAAAGGCGATATCCAGCGCCAGCAGGGTCTGATACATCCAGAAGCCGTTATGCACCCCCTGGGGACTGGCGTAGAGAAACAGCATGCCGGCGTCATCAGCCAGTCGCTCGCGCCCCATCAGCCCACGGTTGCGCTCCGCCGCCTCGTCGGCCACCTCGACCGTCAGACGACTCGGCCCCTGGGATCCATGGACCACCAGGGTTACCTCTTCCCTGTCGGCGGCGGCAAAGGCCGACGTCGCCAGAAAGGGAGTAGAAAACGCCACCGGCGCGAGCGCCAGGGAGCTGAGGAATCGACGGCGAGTCAGGGTCATGGAGGCCTCTCAGTCAGGATGGTCATCGGCAGGCAAGGCAGGCAGCTTATCCGCTTGCATCAGGTGGATGCCAGCAGCCAGCAACGAGACATTGACCCAGGCACCCTGCTCGAGTCCATTGCGCCTGGCGGCGTGGGTCGAGATATCAAAGCGCAGGGGCTGGCTTTCGTGGGGCACCCTCAGGGTCACGGAACTCTGTCCGCCCAGCACCAGCAGCTCATCCACCCGCGCGGTGACCAGGTTTTCCCGCACACCGCGGGAGGGCCGGTCGCGGCGCTGCAGCACGATATCGGATTCCGGCAGGTACCAGGTCACCCTGGCTCCCTCGCCAAGCCCCTCGAGGCCTGCGGCCACCTCAAGACACCACTCGCCCCAGCCAAGGCGCAGTCCCTGGGCGGTATCGACCACTCGCCCGCTGAAGATGTTCGGCCGGTCCAGCAGGCGCGCCACCTCGGGACTGTCAGGGCGCCGGAACAGTTCGCTCGGGGTGCCCTGCTGCAGGGTCCGGCCGCCATGCAGCACGCACAGGCGATCGGCCAGGGCGCTGGCCTCGTTGAGGTCGTGGGTGACCAGCACGATGGGGATATTGAGGCGTTCGCGCAACTGCACCAGCTCACGCTGAAGCCGACGGCGCGTCACCTGGTCCACCGCCGAGAAGGGTTCGTCGAGCAGCAGCACCTGTGGCTCCCTGGCCAGCGCCCTGGCCAAGGCCACCCGCTGACGCTGGCCGCCGGACAGCTCTCGCGGCAGGCGCCGCTCCAGCCCTTCGAGGTTGACTCGCTCTAGCCAGTGCGCGGCTCGCAGGCGACGTTCACGCCGCGGCAGGTGGCCCAGGGCGGTGGCGATATTGTCGGCGGCGTCGAGATGAGGAAACAGCGCATAGTCCTGAAACACCAGCCCCACCCTGCGCCGCTGCGGCGACCACACGACCCCCTGTTCGGCGTCAAACCACCGCTCACCGCCACAGTGCACCGTCCCCGAGGCGGGAGCATAGAGCCCCGCGATGGCGCGCAGCAGGGTCGACTTGCCGCTGCCCGAAGGTCCGACCAGCGCCAGCAACTCCCCGGGACGGCAGGCGAACTGCGCCTCGAGCGGGATCGGCCCGGGCTGGGCCAGGTCGACGTCGAGTCCCGTATGGACATCCTGGTGATGGTGCATGCTCAACGCCCCCGCCAGCGGCGGCGCGCCGCCAGCCCGTAGACCACCGCAATGGTCACGAAGGAGACCACCAGCAGCAGCGCTGACATCACCCCGGCGGCCCCCTCGTCGAAGGCCTGGACGTGGTCGTAGATGGAAATCGCCAGGGTGCGGGTCTCGCCATCGATGGCCCCGCCGACCATCAGGATGACGCCGAACTCCCCCAGGGTGTGGGCAAAGGTCAACGCCAGCGCCGAGATGACGCCAGGCATCACCAGCGGCAATTCGATGGTCATAAAAGTGCGCCAGGTCGATAGCCCACTGCACCAGGCGGCCTCACGCAGGTGGTCCGGCAAGGCCTCGAAGGCACGCTGGATCGGCTGTACCGCGAAGGGGATGTTGACCACCAGCGAGGCCAGCAGGATGCCGCTGAAGGAGAAATTCAGGCTGGTGCCGGTCAGCGCCTGCCAGGCGCCGCCCAGCGGGGCGTCGGCACTGAAGGCGAGCATCAGGTAGAAGCCCATGACGGTGGGCGGCATCACCAGCGGCAGTGCCACCAGGGATTCCGCCAGCGGCCGCCAGCGTGACCGGCTGTGGGCCAGGCGCCGCCCTAGCCAGATACCCGGTGCCAACAACAAGAGACTGGTCAGCAAGGCCAGCTTGAGCGAGACGACCAGCGCCAGAGCGTCCATAAAGCGGCTACTCGCCGGTCACGGGCGCAGTGAAACCATAATCCCGCAGAATCTCCTGCGCCTCGGGCGTCTGCAAGAAGTCAAAGAAGGCCTCGGCGCCGGCGCCCGCCCCTTCGAGCAGCACCATGCGCTGTACCAGGGGTCGATGCCAGTCTGCGGGGATCAGCCGCCAGGCAGCGCGCTCGGCCAGGCGTGGCGCCTTGACCAGGGAATAGGCGACCAGGCCACCGGAGGCCTCGGCGGACAGCGCGAACTGGGCGGCCTGGGCGACGTTTTCACCCAACAGTTGCAGGGGTTCACTTGCCTGCCACAGCCCTTGGCGCTCGAGCACCTCGCGGGCGGCCATGCCATAAGGGGCGTGGCGCGGGTTGGCCAGGGCGATACGCCGCGCAGGGC